>CAZRSM010000143.1:0-2051 GCA_964602755.1 uncultured Planctomycetales bacterium | reverse complement strand
AATTCGACCGGCCCCAGCAGGGTCGAGCCGGCCACCAGCAGCAGCGAGACGATGCCGATGCCGACTACCCGCAGCACCCACCCGCCACTGGCTCGTTGCCCGCTCACGGCTCTACCGGGGGATTCTCTTCCAGATCGACGGTCACGAACGGCATGGTCACGTAGTAGGCGGTGTCGCAGGCCAGCTTGCGGGCGGCGGTGTCGGGCGCCTCGGGGTTCTCGTCGGCCGCGGCGCGCGTCTGACGGCGGCAACTGGCGGCGTACCACGCTTCGTCGCCCGCCGGCCAGACCCGGGCGTGCACCGCCGGCTGGTGCACGTCGATCAGCTTCATGCGCAGCTCGACCGCCGGCGTGAGGATGGGCGATCCCGGCTCGCGGATGCGCAGGTCTTCGATGCGCACGTAGAGCACGTAGTCGGCCCCCAGCTCGCGGCCGATTCTCTGAAGCGACCACTTCTTGAAGTCGCCGTGGGCGCGGCGCAGGTCGAAGACGCGCTGGTAGGGCACGAGCTGCACCTTCGAGCCGCCCTCGCGGAGCATGACCCTGCTGCGTCGACAGAGTGCCTCGGCGAAGACGGGGTTTTCCTGCGAGGGCCGCGCGGCTTCGACCAGGATGGCCAGCTTGCTGCCCTCCTCGAACTCGAACTGCGGCTTCTGGATCCGCCGCGGGCCGAGGTAGTAGGCCGCCGCCCCGACCGCCCGGCAGCCGGCCACGAAGCCCGCCAGCGTCAGGCCCGCCAGCAGCAGCACCAGTACGCCCGGCCTGCTCATCAGCGCACCTTCACGCGCCGGTCGTAGAACAATGCCGCGACCTTCTCGGCGAACGTCTCGATGGTGGCCCGTCTGATCTCGCGTTCGCTGACGCCCCACTTGCCGGGCGAGTCGGGCGGGTAGACCGCCTCGACGCTCGCCTTGTAGACCGGGGCCGAGTTCTTGAACTCGGCGTTGTAGACCTTGACGTTGGCCGCCAGGTGCCCGCGGTAGAGGTGCGGGCTTTCCGGCTCGCGAGTGGTGAACTGCGACAGCTCGATCAGCAGCACGCGCTCGGCGCCGAAGCGGTCGCCCAGCTCGGCGGGGTCGGTCGAGACCCACTTGGGCTGGCGCTGTTCGAACTCGTAGACGCGCTTGTTGGGCACGAAGCTGATGCCCGCAACGTTGCGCTGCATGGCCTTGGCCACGAACTCGGCCACCTCGAGCTGTGCCCAGGGGTGCTCGATCAGCGTCTCGGCATCGGCCCACACGAAGATGGCCACCTTCTTGTTCTGCAGGTGCGGCCACTCGGCCGGCACCTCCTTGGTCGGTTCCCGCCCCCACATCAGCGCCGGCGTGGCCACCAGCTTGCAGCCGCCAGCCAGAACCGCCGTCCCGATCAGCAACAACCCGCTTGCCTTGATCTTCATAGCGCGCAACATCCGCCCCCCGCCAGTTTGCCGATTCCGCTGACCGCTTACCGTACCACCGCCGGCGCCGCTTGTATAGCGCCGCCGGCGCCGGGTTGTTTACGGCGGCCCGGAGTTGCCTTAGCATGGTATCGTGTGGCCGTCCTTGACGGTCCTTCGGGCCGACAGGCAGTGCTCAGCCGTCAACCATGTGTCAGGAGGCATGACATGATCGCTTTTTCACGTATTGCGCCGATCGCCATCTTCGCCGCCACGCTGGCCGCCGGTCCGGTGGCCAACGCCCAGGAAGCGCGGGGCGACGCGGGCTCAGAGTTCAGCCTCCACGAGCAGAACAGGCACGAAGAGCTGGAGTACTCGTCCAGCGGGTACCGCGGCGTCAGCTCGTTTTTCAACGTGCGCGAGGCCTACAGCAACGTCGGCCGGGGCGAGTGGGAGCTCGAGTTCAGCTTCGAGTGGGAAACCGAGTCCGAGGGCGACGACGAGTTCGAGATGGCCCAGTCGATCAAGTACGGCCTGACCGACCAGTTCCACGTCGAGCTGGAAATCGAGCAGCCGAGCCTCGGCGACGGCGGCGAGTCGGGCGCCGGCGAAACCTTCCTGACCCTGTTCTACAACTGCACCGGCGAGAAAGACTGGCTGCCCGCCATCGGCAG
>CAZRSM010000142.1:0-2589 GCA_964602755.1 uncultured Planctomycetales bacterium | reverse complement strand
GCCAGCTCGTCGGTGATTTCGTCAGCGCTCACCAGGCGCACGACAATGCGGTCGTATTCGCGCTGCTTGGTGTACACGCGCACGCGCGGCGCGTCGCTCCAGAAGGGCACATCTTCAAGCTCACGCCACGGCCGCAGGGCCAGGCGGTCCTGCAGGTCCTCTTCGTCGAAGAGGCCCTTTTCGGTGCGCAGAGAGAGCTTGAGGTAGAAGCGGTTGTCGGTTTGCAGTCGCGCAAACCAGGGCGCGCCGGGCCGGGCGGTATAGAAAATGTCGGAGCGGTGTGCCCAGTCGCCGACGGCGCCGAGGTCTTCGAGCAGGACGGCGAGCTTTTCCAGGGCCGCGGGTTGCCAGTAGACCTCTTCGCCGTCGTGGACGCGCTGGCCCAGGTGCCACTGGCGCGGCGCAACTTCCCACGGAGCGCGGGCTTCTTCAGCGGCGGCAGCGGTCCCGGCAGCGGCAGCTTCGGCGGCAGGCTCACCGGCCTCCGCAGCGGCCCCGACAGCACCGCGGCGCTTTCGCGGCGGCGCTTCGCGGCGGACTTCCAGAGTTAGCTCGGCCGGCGGCACGCGCGGACTGGACTTGAGGGCCTCGGCCAGGAATGCGGCCGTAGGCGCCGAGCGCTTTCGGGCCACGTCTTCAGGCGTGCCCTCGGCCATCAGCCGGCCGCCGCGGTCGCCACCACCAGGGCCGAGGTCGATAATCCAGTCGGCGTTTTTGATGAAGTCGATGTTGTGCTCGATGACCAGGACTGTGTTGCCTTCGTCCACGAGGCGGTTGAGGACGCGCAGGAGCTTGATGATGTCGGCCGGGTGCAGGCCGACGGTCGGCTCGTCGAGCAGGTACAAAGTGGCGCGGCGGCGGCCCTTGAGTAGCTCGCGGGCGATTTTCAGCCGCTGGGCCTCGCCGCCCGACAGCGTGGGCGCAGGCTGGCCGAGGGGCAGGTAATCCAGGCCCATGTCGCACAGGAGCTGCAGCGGCCGGGCCACCTCAGGGAAGGCCTCGAACAGCTCCGCGGCCTCACCGATGCTCATGTCCAGCACGTCAGCGATGTTGCGGCCCCGGTAGCGGACTTCGAGGATTTCCGGCTTGTAGCGGCGGCCCTCGCAGGCCTCGCAGGCGACCCAGACGTCGGGCAGGAAATGCATCTGGACCAGCCGCGCGCCCATGCCCTCGCACTCGTCGCACCGGCCGCCAGGGCGGTTGAAGCTGAAGTGCTGGGGCGTGAGACCCCGGACGCGGGCTTCGGGCAGGCGGGCGAAGAAGCGGCGGATGGCATCGAAGACGCCGACGTAGGTGGCCGGATTGCTGCGCGGCGACTGGCCGATGGGCGACTGGTCCAGCAGGGCGACGGCGCGCAAGTTTTCGGCGCCGAGCAGGGCGCGGTGTTTGCCGGGCGTCGTCGCGGCGCCGTGGAACCGGTAGGCCAGCTCGGGGTAGAGGATGTCCTGGACCAGGGTGGATTTGCCCGACCCCGACGGGCCGGTGACGCAAACCAGGCAGTTGAGCGGAATGTGGACGGTAATATCGCGCAGGTTGTGCTCGCGGCAGCCTTCGAGGACGAGCATCTCGGCGGGCTGGCCGGTGTCGGTGCGGACGACGCCCGGATTGGCAGCGGCCCTGGTCACGCGGCGAGCAGCCATCGCGTCGGCGTCCGCAGGCGCGGCAGTGCCGGCTCCGTCGAGCCGCACGCGGCGGCAGTCGGGTACGGGAACGTGGAAGCGGCCGGCGAGATACTGGCCGGTGAGCGAGCGGCGGACGCGGGCGACTTTGTCGGGCGCCCCGCGGGCGATGATGCGGCCGCCCTGGGGGCCGGCGCCGGGGCCGAAGTCCAGCAGGTAGTCGGCGCGGCGCAGGGTCTGCGGGTCGTGCTCGACAACGATGACCGTGTTGCCCAGGTCGCGCAGACACTCGATGACCCGCAGCATTTTCTCGTTGTCGCGCGGGTGGATGCCGATGGTCGGCTCGTCCATGACGTAGGTGACGCCGGTGAGGTCGCTGCCGAGCTGGCCGGCCAGGCGCACGCGCTGGGCCTCACCGCCGGAGAGCGTGGGGCCGGGGCGGTCGAGGGTCAGGTAGTCGAGGCCCACGTCCACGAGGAAGCGAAGGCGGCTGCGGATTTCCGTTAGCACCTCGCCGGCGGTCTGGCGCTGGACGGGCGTGAGCTTGAGCGAGCGGAAGAATTTGTAGGCCTCGGACAGGGGCATCTGGGCAAGCTCGACGATGGTGCGTCCGGCCAGGCGAGCGGCGGCGGCTTCGGGGCGCAGTCGGCCGCCGCCACACTCCGGGCAGGGGACTTCGCCCAGGCCGCGGGCGTATTTTTCGCGGAAGGTCGGGCCGAGGCGGCCGGCCTCTTCGATAGCGCCGACGATGCCGCGCCATTGCACGCGCAGGCCACCGCCCAGGTCGATCCAGACGTCGGAGCCATAGAGCAGTACGCGGCGCTGGGCGTGGTTGAGCTGGGCGATCGGCGTGTGGAGCGTGAAGCCATTGGCCTCGGCGACGGCGGCCAGCAAGCGGCCCAACGGCGAGGCCTCATCGACCAGCCCCCACAGAGCCACGGCGCCCTCGGCGATGCTGCGGGCCTCGTCG
>CAZRSM010000141.1:0-3272 GCA_964602755.1 uncultured Planctomycetales bacterium | reverse complement strand
GTACCGGGCGCCATGGCCCAGGAAGCGGCGGCCGCCGGCGAGCACATCGCCCGCCCGGCGATTCCCGCCGCCTGGTGGATCGCCCCGCTCGGCGCCCTGATCGCCCTGTTCTTCGCCTGGAAGTTCTACCACGAGGTGCAGCGCTCCGACCCCGGCGACGACGACATGATCGAGATCGCCGGCTTCGTGCGCGAGGGCGCCATGGCCTACCTCTACCGGCAGTACAAGGTGGTGGCCGTGGTCTTCATCGTGCTGGCGGCCATCCTGGCGTTCATGGCCTACGTGCTGAAGGTGCAGAACGGCATCGTGTGGTTCGCCTTCCTCACCGGCGGTTTCTTCAGCGGTCTGTGCGGCTTTCTCGGCATGAAGACCGCCACCATGGCCAGCAACCGCACCGCAGCCGGGGCGCGCAAGAGCCTCAACGACGGGCTGCGGGTGGCCTTCCGGGCCGGGGCGGTCATGGGCCTGGTGGTGGTCGGCTTCGGCCTGATCGACATCACCGGCTGGTTCCTGGTGCTCTACAAGGTGCTGCCCAACATGGGCATCGAGCTGCACCTCTCGACCATCACCGTCATCATGCTGACCTTCGGCATGGGTGCCAGCACCCAGGCGCTGTTCGCCCGTGTGGGCGGCGGCATCTATACCAAGGCCGCCGACGTCGGTGCCGACCTGGTCGGCAAGGTCGAGGCCGGCATCCCCGAAGACGACCCGCGCAACCCCGCCACCATCGCCGACAACGTGGGTGACAACGTCGGCGACGTGGCCGGCATGGGCGCCGACCTCTACGAGTCGTACTGCGGCTCGATTCTGGCCACCGCCGCCCTGGGCGTCGCGGCCGCCGCGGCGCTGTTCGGCTCGGAGACCAGCGCGGCCGGCGCCGGAGCGGCGATCCGCTTCCTGGCGGCGCCGATGGTGCTGGCCGGCGTCGGCATCGTGCTTTCGATCATCGGCATCTACATGGTCAAGAGCGAAGAGAAGGCCACCATGGCGGTGCTGATGAAGGCCCTCAACCGCGGCATCTGGGGCAGCAGCTTCCTGATCGCGGTAGCCTCGGCCGCCGTCTGCTACTTCCTGTTGGGCGGCATCGAGCACGAGTACGTGAGCTGGCTGGGCATCTGGGGCAGCATCATGGCCGGCCTGGTGGGCGGTCTGGTGATCGGCTTCTCGACCGAGTACTACACCAGCTATGACTATCCCCCCACCCGGGCCATCAGCGCCCAGGCCATCACCGGCCCGGCCACCATCATCATCAGCGGCGTGGCCGAGGGCATGAAGAGTACCTGGGCCTCGCTGGCCACCATCATCATCGCCATCCTGCTGGCGTTTACCTTCGCCGGCGGCGGGAACGAGTTCATGCTGGGACTCTACGGCGTGGGCTTCGCCGCGGTGGGCATGCTGGCCACGCTGGGCATCACGCTGGCCACCGACGCCTACGGCCCCATCGCCGACAACGCCGGCGGCAATGCCGAGATGACCGGCCAGGATCCCAAGGTGCGCGAGCGCACCGACGCGCTCGATGCTCTGGGCAACACCACCGCCGCCACCGGCAAGGGCTTCGCCATCGGCTCGGCGGCCCTGACCGCCCTGGCCCTGCTGGCGGCCTACATCGAGGAAGTGCGTTTCGGGCAGTTGTACGAGGCCCGCGACAAGGTGGTGGAGGTCTTCGAAGCCCCCGACCCGGACGAAGCGGTGTACCTGGGCTTCAAGAAGTTCGGGTCGCACGTCAAGGAGGGTAAGGGCACCGAGGCCTTCGAGGCCTTCATGGTGCTCAACACCCCCAAGGAGATCATCGCCACCTTCCAGCCGAACAAGACCAAGGTCCGCCTCGGCCCGCCCGGCAACCACGACAACGCCTTCGTTCGCAAGGCCACGCTGATCGACGGCGATCGGCAGTTGACGATCGACCTGGTGCCGACCCGGCGGGCGTCGCTGGCGCAGTTCATGGCCTTCTACGACGTGACGCTGATGAACCCCAAGGTGCTCTGCGGGCTGTTCTCCGGCGTGCTGCTGGCCTTCCTGTTCTGTGCGCTCACCATGAAGGCGGTGGGTCGCGCGGCCAACCGCATGATGATCGAGTGCCGCCGGCAGTTCGAGAAGATCCGTCAGGCACTGCGCAACGAGGGCCAGCCCGAGGAGTACGTGCAGAACCCGGACAACTGGCCCAAGCGTGTCGAGGTCGACGGACACCAGTACCCCGACTACGCCAACTGCGTGCACATCTCGACCGCCGGCGCCCAGCGTGAGATGGTCATGCCTTCGCTGCTGGCGATCATCGTGCCGGTGGTGGTGGGTCTGCTGTTCGGCGTAGCGGGTGTGATGGGCCTGCTGGCCGGCGGCCTGACCAGCGGGTTCGCGGTGGCGATCTTCATGGCCAACTCGGGCGGTGCCTGGGACAACGCCAAGAAGCTGATCGAGACCTACGGCAAGATCACCGCCAAGCAACTGCTCGACGATCCCAACATCAAGGTGCCCGAAAGCATCCGCGACGACCTGGTGGCTCGCGCCAAGCAGGCCGTCAACGCCGGTCGGCCCGACGAGATCATCTACGGCAAAGGCTCGGAGG
Source organism: uncultured Planctomycetales bacterium (assembly GCA_964602755.1). Taxonomy (GTDB): domain Bacteria; phylum Planctomycetota; class Phycisphaerae; order UBA1845; family Fen-1342; genus JALSRY01. The sequence goes on along the minus strand of CAZRSM010000141.1, from coordinate 709 downwards.
ACCACAAGGCCGGCGTGGTGGGCGACACCGTGGGCGATCCGTTCAAGGACACCTCGGGCCCCAGCCTGAACATCCTCATCAAGCTGATGAGCATGGTCAGCGTGGTGTTCGCCGGTCTGGTGGTGCGTTTCGCACCGCAGATCAGCCACCTGCTCGGCCTGGGCTGATCGCCCGCCAGCCGAACGACGCTCCAGCAACCACCCCGCGGGGGTCGGCCAGCCCGGCCGGCCCCCGCTTGTTTGGTTGAGAAGGCCCCGTCGGCCCGGACCGGTTCGCGAGCCGCGCGGCTATCCGGCGGCGGTTTGTGGTCGGTGGCTTCGACCCCCCTGTGGTCCCCCCTGGGAGGGGGGACGGTCGATAGGACGAGGGACCAAGGGACGGAGGGACGCAGGGAGAGGGATTGAGGGAACAGGGATTAAGGGATTGAGGGGGAGGCACTCAGGCACAAAGGCACTGAGGCGCTCAGGGACGCAGGGATGGAGGCGCGGCGTTCCGCAGGCGGCTCGTGGTCGGTGGCTTTGACCCCCCTGTAGTCCCCCCTGGGAGGGGGGACGGTTGGCAGCGAAGGGACGGAGGGACGGAGGCGAGCGGCTCTTACGACTCGCTTGATGCGGCGGCCGGCTCGATCGGCGGGAGCGGTTCGGGCAGTACGCCTTTGACCTTGCGCCAGAGCAAGGCCGCCTCGACCACCATCCACACCTGCACGATG
>CAZRSM010000140.1:0-1556 GCA_964602755.1 uncultured Planctomycetales bacterium | reverse complement strand
GATCGCGCCTGGCCCACGCCAGCGGGTCGAGCTCGTCGCCATCCGGTCGGCGGACACGCACCCGCCGCGCCGACCGCTTCGGCGGCGGCAGCTCGACCTCGCGGCTGAGCTCGCAGACCGCTTCGAGCCGCTCGCGTGCCGGGCTGCGCAGCTCGGCCCGCATCCGCTCCAGCGTGTAACCGTTCCAGTAGGCCTGCCCCTCGTGCCGGGCGGTCCAGTCGCTGTAGAAAGCGTGGTTGTACGAGTGGGCGAACGAGCCGCTGTCCAGCGCGTAGTCGACGAGTTCGCCGACCGAGTCGAACCGGGCGGTCCACAGGCCGGCCTGTCGGACGAATGCGCGCACACTGCGGCTGTGGTCGTTGCGTGTCATGTTCGCTTCCTCCTTCAGTGGGTCAGCCCTTGACACGCCGCGCGGGCCGCAGGCCCGCATTCACTGCGTGACCGGCTCGCTTCGCGAGCCGGCGGCGTGTCAAGGGTCAGCCGGCGTTCGTCGTCGGACCAGGACGTGAAGTAGCGCTGCTGGATGGTCTCCAGCGTTTCGCCGGCCGCGATCAGGCGGGCGGAGTTGAGGATCGTCCGCGTGCTCATGATCCGCCGCAGCCGATGCTCGCGGATCACCTCACGCACGCCCCAGGCCCAGGTGAGCAACCCGTCGGCCTGCTCGGCTTCGAGGATGCCGCGGACGAGGGCTTTTTCCATGTCGCGGTCGTAGTCCACGAACACGGTGCCGACCGCGAAGCGGTCGAGTGTGGCCGCGTCCAACTGGTTGCGCCCCACGTACTGGGCGTCGGCCCCGTGGCCGAACGTGTTCGCCGCGGCGATGATCACCGCCCGTTCGTGCCGCTCGATCGGCGGCAGGTCTGCAAACGGCACGCTCAGGTGCCCGTTGGCCAGCGCCGCATTGATCAGCACCAGCAGGTTCGGGTCGGCGGCGTCGATCTCGTCGAACAGGTGCACGCCGCCGTCGCGGTAGGCCCGCACGAACGGGCTGGGCCGGTAGGTCCAGTTGCCGGCTTCGTCGGGCAGCACGCGGCCGATGATGTGCGACTCGGTGCAGCCGGCACTGAGGCTGTTGAACGAGAAGGGCAGGTCCAGCGCCCGGGCCACCTGGGACGCCAGGTGCGTCTTGCCGCTGCCGGCCGGGCCGACCAGCAGCACGGGCACGCCGGCACAGACCAGCCGCAGCACGTCCGGCAATACCTTGTGCATCGTGCCGCAGACCTTGAGCCGTTCGCCGTCGGGCCGCTGGATCGTGATCGTCTGCGTCGCCGGCGTGGCCGCCTGCCGCAGCTTCACGTCCACGATCCGGCCGATCATCTCCTCGAGCTCGGCCTGCGGGATGCGGCCGCCCGTGCCGTTGCCCGCGGCCCGCAGGTCGGCCTGGGCCGCCCGCAGCACGAGCAGGTTCATCAGGCTGTAGCGGCCCATCTTCTCGACCGGCTTGCCGGCCTGCCGCTCCAGGCCCCACTTGCGCGCCAGCGCCCGCAGGGCCTCGGTGCTCAGCCCGTACTCGACTTCGCCGTTGCCATTGGTTTTGGAACCGGACGCGGTCGGAT
>CAZRSM010000139.1:0-4917 GCA_964602755.1 uncultured Planctomycetales bacterium | reverse complement strand
CGCCAAAGCGGTGGCCTCGTCACTGACGATCGGCTCGGGCGGTGCGGCGGGTACCGAGGGGCCGATCATTCAGATCGGTGCGGCGATCGGGAGCGGTTTCGGGCAGTGGTTGCACCTGAGCCTCGACGACATTCGCGTGCTGATCGGTTGCGGGGCGGCGGCCGGCATCGCCGCCATCTTCAACGCCCCTATCGCCGGCGTGCTGTTCGCAGTCGAAGTACTGCTGCGCGACGTGTCGCTGCGGAGCTTCGTACCGGTGATCGTGGCCGCCGTCCTGAGTACCACCGTCATGCAGGCCGTACGCGGCACCAACGACCCGCTGTTTCCGGTGGGCGGAGGCTTTTTCGGCGCCCCCGATCAGCCGATCTACGAGTTCACCGTGCCCGAGATGTTCAACTATGTGGTGCTCGGGCTGCTGTGCGGCGTAGTGGGTGTGCTTTTCATCAAGGCCCTGTACGGGGCCGAAGACCTGTTTCGCAAGCTGCCGGTACACAAGGTCGCCAGGCCGGTGATCGGTGCCCTGCTGCTGGGGCTGCTGGCGGTCGGAACCGAGCAGCTCATCGCCAGCCGTCTGCCCACCGGCGAAGCGCACCACCAGCCGGCCATCATGGGCAACGGATACCCCATCATCATCGAAGCCCTCGACGAAAAGGCCTACAGCGGCCCCGAAGGCTGGGCCATCTGGGTGCTGCTGATCCTGCTGGTCACCAAGCTGGGGGCCACCTGCCTGACGCTGGGCAGCGGCGGCAGCGGCGGCGTATTCGCCCCCAGCCTGTGCATGGGAGCGGCGGTGGGCGGTGCGTTCGGCCTGCTGGTCCAGCAGATACCCTTCTTCGCGCACATCAGCCCGGGAGCCTATGCGCTGGTCGGCATGGCGGCCGTGGTGGCTTCGTCGATCCATGCCCCGCTGACCGCGACCCTGATGCTCTTCGAGCTGACCCGCGACTACAAGGTCGTGCTGCCGATCATGCTGGCCTCGGTCATCGGCCTGGCGGTCGCTCGGCGCATCGAACCGGCCTCGATCTACACGCTCAAGCTGCTGCGGCGCGGGGTGCGGTTCGGCTCGGGTGATCTGCGGGTGTTGCAGCGGATCTCGGTGCGTGACATTCGGCGGATGCCGGCCCCGATCGCCGGCCTGCACGACCCGGTGGACAAGCTGGTGCGCATCATGCGGACGACGACGGCCAACGACTTCGTGGTGCTCGACGATCGGGGGCGCATCGCCGGGATGGTCCTCGGCGACGACATACGCACGATGCTGCTGGAAGCCGAGGCCATACCGCTACTTACGGTCTCGGACATCATGCGCAACGACGTGCCGACGGTGAACCTCGACGACACGCTGGACGTGGTGATGAGCAAGTTCGCCGGCAAGCCCATGCAGTCGTTGCCGGTGGTCGACACCTCCAGCTCGAAAGCTCCCCACGAGCTGATCACGCGGGCGGCGGTGATGAATCGCTACCAGCAGGCGCTCGCGGAGTCGGGCGAAACCTACCCCCGGCCCGCCCCGAAGGCCCGCTCGGCCTGAGGCCCCCCACCGGGACCGGCCGGTCGTAACCCTCAATCTTGACGCTGGTTGCGTGCATAGCGCGGCGAGACGGCGGTATACTCGCGCCCCAGCAGGCGTTTTATGAGGATGATCTCGCCCATGTCGTTGCCTTCGTGCCGGTGGCCGAGGTACTGCAGCAGGTAGCCCGCGGCCAGCAGCAGCGCCGGGCGATACCACAAGTCCCAGCGCCACTGCCAGAGCTGGTAGCCGGCCAGCACCAGCGCCGCGATGGTCAGCGGGATGCCGATGGCGTGGAGCACGAGCGAGAGGCGACTCTGGTGCCGCTCGAGCCAGTTGCGCAGCCAGCCTGGCAGGCGTCTGGACATGGTTGTGGATACTACCGCAGCTCACCGGCTGGGCAAGATTTGCGCCTCTTCCCTCGGCTCGGGCCGCTGCGACGCCGATAAGTTCGTCGATGGAGATTGCTTATGATCGTGACACTGGACGGCGAACAACTGGACGGCCTCGGCAGCGCCGAGCAGACGCTGCAAGCCCTGATCGACCGCGTGCGTGCGGAGCATCTGGGCGAGCGCCTGGTGGTTTCGGTGGCCTGCGACGGTGAGCCGGTGGTCGGAGATGAGCTGACGCAGCGTCTCGGCCAGCCGCTGGGCGATGTCGAGCGGGTCGATCTGGCGTCGGCCAACCGGCGTGACCTGGTGGTCGATGCCCTGCGCGAGGTGGCCGGACGGCTCGAGGCGGCCCAGGCCAACTATGCCGAGACCGCCAGGGACTTCCACGCCGGCAAGATGACCGAGGCGATCACGGGTTTTGCCGAGTTTCTGACGGCCTGGCAGTTGTGCCAGCGGGTGCTGCTGGAGTGCTCGACGCTGCTGGGTGAGGATCTGACCGCCGTCGAGTGCGCGGGCCAGCCGGTGCGCGACCACCTCAACGAGCTGGCCGACAAGCTGCGCGAGCTGCGCGACGCGTTCGAGTCGCGCGACGCGGTGCTGCTGTCGGACTTCATCCAGTACGAGCTGCCCGAGATCTGCGACCGCTGGCAGCGGGTGATGGCGCAACTGGCCGATCACGTGCAGTCCGGACCGCAGCAACCCTCCACCTGAGGCGCAGCCGGGGCACGCCCCCTGCCCGCAATCGACAATCCCCCCACGCAGCCCGGCCCTGCTCGCGGGACGGCCGAACGTGGACAGTCCCCCACTAGTCCACGATCTTTCCGTTTACCGACACGATGACGCCGAAATCCACGCCGTCGCCGACGAAGCGGAAGCGGATCACGTCGCCGCAGTCGAACTCTTCGCCGCGCTCGATGTTGGCGGTCTTGTCGGCGGTGTAGGTGCCGAACAGCGGGATGACCTGTTCGGCCTCGTCGCTGACGATCAGGCCCAGCTCATCGCAGTCGAAGGTGTAGCTGCGGGCTTCGCCGGGCGGGATCAGGCCGGTGTCGAGCGTGTCGGCCGGCAGCAACCCGGCGAAAAAGCCCGCGTCGTCGTCGAAACGGATGTTGGGGTCGACCGCAAAGCCGGTGTCGTTGACGACCTCGACGGTGACGGTGTTGAAGCCGGGGATCAACCGGCCCAGGCCCTCCAGGCCGGCGCAGCCCCCGGCGTTGAGTGCCAGCACGACCGCCAGCCCCACCAGGGGCAGACTTGGCAGCAACTTCATGGTGGTCTCTCCCATCTCGCATGGACGCCCGCGGCAGGTGCTGGCATACTGTGCCACCTGGAAAACACCGATGCCGCCGGGACCGGGCATGCGGCCCGGATAGAGTTTACGATCCCGGTCAAGGGGCCACAAACGTCAAAGACACGTCCCGACGGCGCCTGTCGGGGGAAAACCGCTGGCATCACGAACCCGGCACCGCCGCCGGCCTTCGATACGCAAGCGAGGTCTGTCATGGCAGCACTGATGGTTGGGGTTTCCGGCATTCGTGGAATCATCGGCGAAACGCTCACGCCGCGCGTGGCGGCCGAGTTCGCCCAGGCCTATGGCACGTTCCTGCAGGGCGGGCACGTGGTGCTGGGACGCGACACGCGTCCCAGCGGCGAGATGTTCGCGCAGGCCGCGGCGGCGGGGCTGCTGGCCGCCGGTTGCAGGGTAACGCGGCTGGGCGTGGTGATGACCCCCACCATCGGGCACGCGCTGGCTACCGGGAGCTACGACGGCGGGGTGATGATCACCGCCAGCCACAACCCGCCGCAGTGGAACGGGCTGAAGTTCCTCGACCGGCGCGGGCTGGCGCCGGCACCGGAGATCGCCAGGCAGATCGCCGAGATCTACCATCAGCAGGCATTCAGGAACGAGAAGACGGATTTCGCCCCGATCGACGTCGACGAAGACGCCGGCGAGCGCCACTGCGACGCGGTGCTCGAAGCGGTCGAGGTGGACACCACGCCGATCCGGGGCCTGCGCGTGGTGCTCGACAGCATCAACGGTGCCGGCTGTCTGGTTTCGCCGACCCTGCTGACGTCGCTGGGCTGCGAGGTGGTCCATCTCAACGGCGAACCCACCGGCATCTTCGCCCATACGCCCGAACCGATAGCCGAGAACCTGACGCAACTCTGCCAGGCGGTGCGTGAGGCCAAGGCGGCGATCGGCTTCGCGCAGGACCCGGACGCCGACCGGCTGGCCATCGTCGACGAACGGGGCAACTACATCGGCGAGGAGTACACGCTGGCGCTGGCGGTGCGCTCGGTGCTGGGACGACGGCCCGGCCCGGTGGCCGCCAACCTGAGCACCTCGCGGATGGTCGACGACATAGCGGCCCGCTTCGGCGTCGAGGTGATCCGTACGCCGGTGGGCGAGGCCAACGTGGCCCGCGGCATGCTCGAACACGCGTGCGTGATCGGCGGCGAGGGCAACGGCGGCGTGATCGACCCGCGCATCACCATGGTGCGCGACAGCCTTTCGGCCATGAGCCTGGTGCTGCAACTGATGGCCGAAACCGGCCGGTCCATCAGCGAGCTGGTGGCCGAGCTGCCCCGTTACGTGATGATCAAGCAGAAGTTCGAATGCCCGCGCGAGCAGATAGTCGCGGCGGCCGAGCGGGTGGCCGAGCACTTCGCCGATCAGCGCGTCGACCGCGCCGACGGCACGCGCGTGGACTTCGCCGAGGGCTGGGTGCACCTGCGGCCGTCCAACACCGAACCGATCGTGCGCATCATCGCCGAAGCTCCACAGCGCGAGACGGCCGAAAAGCTGATCGCGCAGGTGCGCGCCGTGGCGGGCTTCTGACCCGGCGACCAGCCCGGCGGGCCGCACAGCGATCGTGGTGGGCGGTGCCCGCCCTGCGGATGGGGGACGAAGGGACGCAGGGAAGGGGATTGAGGGACCAGGGATTGAGGGAACAGGGATTCAGGGATTGAGGGGCTGGGTTCGTTGGCAGCGTGGCTATCCGTTGGCGGCCCGTGTTC
>CAZRSM010000138.1:0-7496 GCA_964602755.1 uncultured Planctomycetales bacterium | reverse complement strand
GGTGGCGGCGCGGCCGGTGCGAAGGTCGGGCAAAGAAAGTCGCGCTGCGCGTGCCGCGGAACTCCCCTCCCTGTCAGGGAGGGGCGCGGGGGAGGGTCGAGGCAGCGAATGAAAAATGGCAAATGCCTAATGGCGAATTGTTCGGCGGCGCGAGCGGCGCGGCTTTCCGCTGGCGGTTCGTGTTCGGTGGCTGCGACCCCCCTGTAAGTCCCCCCTGGAAGGGGGGACGGTCGGCGGCGGTGCCCTGCCGTACCCGTGGTGGGCCGTGCCCACCCTGCATCCTGGCGTCCATGGCGCTGCTGGCGGTTTTCCGGCATTCGTGGCGGTTCGGGCGTCAGTTCGGTCCCGGTGCGGGCAGGTAGATGATGCGCTGCGGCTGCGTGGGCAGGTAGGCGTTGCGGCGGGGGATCTTGCGGCGATCGAAGGGCCTGTAGTCGGCGATGCTGCCGACGCGGGCGATGCGCAGGTATTTGCGGATGATGCCGCGGCCGTCGTTGAACTCGGCGAAGGGGGCGGTGCCGTAGCCCACGCCGTGGGTGCCCGAGAGGTTGGACGAGAAGTACTTCATGCCGGTGATCTGTCCCTGCTCGTCGCGGACCCAGTCGATGAAGATGACCGAGTGGCCGCCGCGGGGGGCGGTGCTGTAGTCGGCGAAGTCGCCGGGGCGGGCGTCTTCGAGGTTGGTGATGGCCCGGCCCAGGCCGTAGGCGACGATGGCCCGCTGGGGACTGTCGCCTTTACCCTCGATGTACCAGAGCTGGAGCATGTTGAACAGGTCGTAGAACGTCATGCCGTTGAAGTCGTCGGGGTCGAGCCCTTTCTGCACGTTGCGCAGCTTCATGGCCCGCATGAAGATCTCGAACGTCAGACCGCAGCAGTAGCTGCACCGCGAGCCGTCGGGGTAGGCCTTGGCGACCACCATGCCGCGATACCACATGTCCTGCGTGACGCCGTTGTAGATGTCGTACTCGCGCGGGTCCCAACTGCAATGGTAGGGATACGAGCCGTCGAGCGGGTAGGCCGAGATCACCTTGAGCACGTAGGGGTTGAGCGAGCCTTCGGCGTCGTCGGCGATCATCTCCTCGCAGGCGAAGGCCTTGGCCAGAGCCTTGTCCACCGGCGAAAAGCCGCGCTCGTCGACCGGGTAGGGCCGCGGGGTGTAGGTGTAGCGCCTGGCGGTGGCCTTCTCGCCAGACGCCGGCCGGCAGGTGACGCAGGTCGGGGCGGCGCTGCGGCAGCCGGCCAGGCCGGCCAGCAGCGCTGCCGAGCCGATCAAGAGCGGTCGCAGACGAGTCACGACGGGTCCTCCTTCGCAGGTGGCGGGTCGATCACCGGCAACGGCGTGCCGGGCGGCGTCGGCCGGCCATAGCACTCGCCCGGGCCGAGCCACTCGCGCAGCCGGCCGCGCTCGAACAGGAAGCTGCGCACGTGGTGACACAGGTGACACTTGTCGGCGTAGCCGGCCGGGCGCGGCTGATAGCCGTGCCTGAGCGCCAATTGCATCAACGCATAGCTGCCGCCCGTGACCACTGCCGACACGATCGGATGGTCGCGCCAGTTGGCGGCCAGGTGGTGCCACAGGTCGGCGGGCGGGTGCCGGGCGGCGTTGCCCAGGATGATACCGCTGCATACGCCGGGGAACACGTGACCGTAGGGGTCGATGTGCACGTGTCGGCTGTGCAGCACCGCCGAGACGCAGTTCTGCTGCGCGAAAGCCTCCGGCGGGTGCAGCTCCAGCAGATCGGCCAGGCGCTCGGCGGCGCGGCCGGTGAGGCGGTCGCGGTGGCGCGCCATGGCGGCAGCGAAGGCCGCGCGGCGCTGCGCCGCCGACAGCGGTCGCGGGTCGAGCGGCTGGTTGTAGAAGTCCCACCAGCGCACCCGCACGCGCCCCCGGCACAGCACCTGCCGGGCGATCTCGACGCAACGGCGCACGCGCTCGAAAGGTACGAACTGCTGGTGATAGACGTCGCAACTGACCACCAGCCGTTCGACGCCCAGGGCGGCGAGCTGCTCGAGTCGGCTGCGTGTCAGGCCGTCGCTGGTGGCCCAGAAGGCGTTGGTCTCGATCTTCTCTACCGGCGGCAGGCCGGCCCGACGGGCCCGGCTGACCAGCGACAGCAGGTGCGGCCAGTCGCCGAAAGGCTCGCCGCCGGCCAGGTGGATGCGCATCGTGTGGCCGTGACGGGCGGCCAGCTCGTGCAGACTGCTCCAGATGCCCAGGGCCAGGTCGGGTTCGAGTCGGCCGCCGAGGCGCGGCGAGCTGTAGACATAGCAGAACTCGCAGGCGGCGTTGCACCAGTAGGTGGTCAGCAGGCCGGCGAATTCCCAGAGGGCAAGCTGGTCGTCGGCCAGTGGCTGGTCGGGGGAAGTGCTCATGGCGCGGTTACTGGTCGGCCGGCCAGACTCCCAGGCCGGGCTCGCAACCGGCTTCGAGCAGGCTGGCCCGGCTGCTGATGCCGCAGAACGGATCGCGCTCCAGCAGCAGGGCGCCGTCGAGGTCGACGTAGTCGACCAAGGTGGCGATGGCCAGGGCCGGGGCGATGGCCAGGCTGCTGGAGACGAAGCAGCCCAGCATGATGCCCATGCCCAGGCAGCGCGCCAGAGCGATCATCTTCAGGGCCTCGCGGATGCCGCCGCACTTGTTGAACTTGATGTTGATGCCGTCGACGCAGCCGTGCAGCCGGACCACGTCGGCGGGGCGCTCGCAGCTTTCGTCGGCGAAGATGGGCGCCACGCCCAGCTCGCGCAGCGCGGCCATGTGGCGCCAGTCTGCTTTGCGCAGCGGCTGCTCGATCATGGCGGGGCGATACCGGGCCAGCTCGGTGATGCGCCCGGCGGCCTCGTCCGGCGACCAGGCCTGGTTGGCGTCCAGGATCAGCGGGCCGTCGAAACGCTCGCGGATGTAGCCCAGCGTGTCGTGGTCGCCGGGAACGCCGACCTTGATCTTGAGGGCCTCGTAGCCGGCGGCGAGGGCCTCGTCGACCTTGGTGCGGATCTCGTCCGGCTCGGCGATGCCGATGGTGAAGGTGGTCCTGACGCGCGGGCGCTCGAGCCCCAGCAGCCGCCAGACCGGCACGCCCAGGCGCTTGCCCACCCAGTCGTGCAGGGCGCTGTCGACCGCGGCGATGGCGTCGCGGTGGGCGTCGTGATGCTCGATCAGGCGCGCCACGATCGGCTCGATGGCGAAGGGGTCGTCACCCAGCAGGGGCTGCATGGCAGCGAGGGCGGCCTCGGCGCCTTCGAGCGTCTGGTCATACAGCGGCGAAGAGACCACCTCGCCATGGCCGACGATGCCGTCGTGTTCGAGGGTGACGACGATGGTCTCCTTCTGCTCGACGGCGAACTGCGAGGTCACGAAGGCATAGCGCGGACGCAGCGTCTGTCGGCGGTGGGTGAGCCGCATGGTCAGGACCTCCGGTTGTCGGCCGCGCCCAGTTTACTCCAGGTGTCGTCTTGCAGGCCATACGGGCGCCCCGGACAAAACGCCGGGCGCCGGGAGGAACCGCCGGGGGCGCCGAGAAGACGCCAGGGGAACGCCAAGGAACTGTCAGGGACTCGCGCGAGACCGCCGCAGCCAACCGTCCCCTTTCAGGGGAGACTTGCGGGGGGGTGGGAGCCAGCGAGGACATGCCGCCAGCGGACAGCCGCGCCGTCGGCGCGACCGGACAATTCGGCATTCGCTGTTCTTCATTCGTAGCCATATGCGGTTCGCAGCGCTTGCCGCATCCGCCGCCCCGACCCTCCCCTCCCTGGCAGGGAGGGGACTTCATCGCCGCGCCGCCCTCGGAGCGCCGCGCCGCCCACGGAGAGCAGCGCCGCCCCCGAAGCGCCGCGCCGCCCACGGAGAGCTGTGTCGCCGGCCCGGCGCGACCCGGGCAGGTGTCTCTTGAGCTTTGCGGCCCCGTCGTACGACGGGCGACGCAACCGGCTAGTCCTTGAGCAGCTTGCGAAGCACCATCTGCAGCACGCCGCCGTTGCGGTAGTACTCGACCTCGACCGGCGTATCGACGCGGCAGCGGACGGCGAACTCGACGGTCTTCTGGGTCTGGGGATTGTGGGCCACGACGGTCAGCTCCTGCTGCGGCCGCAGGCCGTCGGTCAGGTCGGCGATGTCGAATGTCTCGTGGCCGGTCAGGCCCAGCGACTTCCAGGACTCGCCGGCGCGGAACTGGAGCGGCAACACGCCCATGCACACCAGGTTGGTGCGGTGGATGCGCTCGAAGCTCTCGGCGATCACGGCCCGGATGCCCAGCAGCAGCGTGCCCTTGGCGGCCCAGTCGCGCGAGCTGCCCATGCCATAGTCCTTGCCGGCCAGCACGATCAGCGGCGTGTCTTCGGCCTTGTACTTCATGGCGGCTTCGTAGACGCTGGTCTGCACACCGCTGGGCAGGTGGATGGTGACGCCGCCCTCGGTGCCGGGTGCCAACAGGTTGCGCAGCCGCACGTTGGCGAAGGTGCCGCGGGCCATGACGCGGTCGTTGCCGCGGCGCGAGCCGTAGCTGTTGAAGTCGGCCACGTCTACGCCGTGCTCGATCAGGTAGCGGCCGGCGGGGCTGTCGGGGCGGATCGGACCGGCGGGGCTGATGTGGTCGGTGGTGACGCTGTCGCCCAGCAGCAGCAGGCAGCGGGCGTGCCTGATGGCCTTGATGGGCTGCGGCTCGGGCGTGATGTCGATGAAGAACGGCGGCTCCTGGATGTAGGTCGAGTCTTCGTTCCACTCGTAGACCGCGCCGCCGGTGACTTCGATCTGCCGCCACAGCTCGTCGCCGTCGAAGACGTTGGCGTAGCGATGTTTGAACATCTCGGGCGTGACGCACTGTTCGGTCAGGCGGTTGATCTCTTCCTGGCTGGGCCAGATGTCGCGCAGATAGACTTCCTGGCCGTCGGCGCCGCGTCCCAGCGGCTCGGTGGCCAGGTCGATATCCACGGTGCCCGCCAGGGCATAGGCCACCACCAGCGGCGGCGAGGCCAGGTAGTTGGCCTTGGTTTGCGGGCTCACCCGACCCTCGAAATTGCGGTTGCCGCTGAGCACGGCCGCGGCGATGACGCCCGACTGCTCGATGGCCTCGCGGATGTGGTCCGGCAGCGGGCCACTGTTGCCGATGCACACGGCGCAGCCGTAGCCGACCGTGTTGAACCCCAGGCGGTCGAGGTATTCGCTCAGTCCGGCCTTCTGGAGGTAGTCGGTGACCACGCGCGAGCCGGGGGCCAGGCTGGTCTTGACCCACGGACGGGTGGTCAGCCCCTTCTCGACCGCCTTCCTGGCCACGAGGCCGGCCCCCAGCATCACCGAGGGGTTGGAGGTGTTGGTGCAGCTCGTGATGGCGGCGATGACCACCGAGCCGTGGGTCAGCTCGAAGCTCTGGCCGTCGTGCTGCACCGGCGCCGTGCGGTTCATTTCGTCGTCGGGCAGCTCGAAGCCGCGCTGCGCCAACGGCGCCCGCAGGGCCTGGCGGAAGGCGGACTTCATGTCGGTCAGCGAGATGCGGTCCTGCGGCCGCTTGGGGCCGGCTAGGCAGGCATCCACCGTGGACAGGTCGAGCTCGAGTACGGCGGAGTACTCCGGCTCAGGGGCCTGGGCGGTACGGAACAGGCCCTGTTCCTTGCAGTAGCGTTCGACCAGGTCGATTTCCTCGTCGCTGCGGCCGGTGAGGCGCAGGTAGGTCAGGGTCTGGTCGTCTACGGGGAAGAAGCCCACGGTGGCGCCGTACTCGGGGGCCATGTTGGCGATGGTGGCCCGGTCGGCCAGGCGCATGTCCTCCAGGCCGGGGCCGAAGAACTCGACGAACTTGCCCACTACGCCGTGCTCACGCAGCATCTGGGTGACGCGCAGCACCAGGTCGGTGGCGGTGGTGCCCTCGGGCAACTGGCCGGTAAGGCGGAACCCCACCACCTCGGGCATCAGCATGTACATGGGCTGGCCGAGCATGGCGGCTTCGGCCTCGATGCCGCCCACGCCCCAGCCGAGCACGCCCAGGCCGTTGATCATGGTGGTGTGGCTGTCGGTGCCGACCAGGGTGTCGGGCAGCGCGACCTGCCGGCCGTCGATCTCGCGGCGCAGGACCACCTTGGCCAGGTATTCGAGGTTGACCTGATGGATGATGCCGGTGGCCGGCGGCACGACGCGGAAGTTGCCGAAGGCCTGCTGGCCCCACTTGAGGAACTCGTAGCGCTCGCGGTTGCGGCGGAACTCCATCCTGACGTTGAGGTCGAGCGCGTCGGCGCGGCCGTAGTAGTCGACCTGCACGGAGTGGTCGATGATCAGGTCGGCGGGGATCTGGGGATTGATGCGGGCCGGGTCGCCGCCCAGGCGCTGCATGGCGGCGCGCATGGCGGCGAAGTCGACCAGGGCGGGGACGCCGGTGAAGTCCTGCAGGACGACGCGGGCGCATTTGTAGGGTATCTCCCGGTCACCGGCGCCGGTCGGCCGCCAATCGGCCAGGGCGTCGACGTGTTCTTCGAGCACGGAGAAGCCGTCGACGTTGCGCAGGACGGCTTCGAGCAGGACGCGCAGGGAGTAGGGCAATCTGCCGACGTGGCCGATGCCGGCCTTTTCGAGCGCGTCGAGCCGGTAGATGGTCACGTCGCCGCCGGCGGTCTTGAGGGTGGACCGGGCGCCGAAGGGGTCATTGGGGGTGCTCATGCCGTTGCTCTCCGTTCGCGGCGTCAGTCGGGTTGTTCGGGTCTCTTGCGTTCGGTTTGCAGGGCCGGAGTTTACCACATGGCGGGGGATAAATCGACTTGTCGAGAGCCGGCGGGCGCAAAGACGAGCCGGAGAAGGCTTCCCGGCGAAAGCCCTCTCCGGCTGCTGTTGTGTCAAGCGCGTTCCGCGCGGGATCGCGCCGGTCTACGCCCGCTTAGCGACGACGCAGGGCCAGCAGGCCCGCGAAGCCCAGCAGAGCAATGGCGCTCGGCTCGGGGACGTAGAACGTGATGGTGTAGTCACCGGTCTGGTTCGAGGTGCTCGTGACGTCCCAGTTGGTGGCGTTGTAGGTGGTGTTGTAGCCACCGAAGGCCAGGTAGTAGGTGCCGGGGCCGAGCGGGCCGTCCTCGCCGTTGGCGATGCCGTCGCCGCCCAGGTTCCACGAGTCGCCCAGCGTGAGACCCGAACCGGTGCCGAAGCTGAGGGTCGACAAGAGACCGATGCCGTCATCGTCGTCAGTGGCGATGAGGTCACCCAGGTCGCTGTAGAGACCCAGCTCGCTGTCGGTGACACCCATGCTGTCGTTGGTGGTGATGTCGATGTAGTCGACAGTACCAATGGTGAACATGTACCAGACGACCTCGCCCGGATTCAGGTAACCGCTGACGCTGGTGTCGGCGGTCAATGTGCCGAGGTCGATGGCCGCGGGCTGTGCCAGCGCTGGGATCGCCAGCCCGAGGACCGCCAAAAGAACGAGACCCTTCTTCATGCTTGATCCTCCTCAAGAACTACGCTTTCGCCACCGGGTGTGGCTGGTTCGAAACGTTACGACAATCATCTCGCTCGGCGAACG
>CAZRSM010000137.1:0-4352 GCA_964602755.1 uncultured Planctomycetales bacterium | reverse complement strand
GAAAAGAACGTCCTGGTGCGCGAGTTCGTCAACGAGGAGCCGGTCGAGGACGCCTACCTGGGCGTCTACGAAGTCGAACGCGAGTGCCTGGTCTTCGCCGACGAGTAGTCAGCGCAGCCTCCACGCAACACCGTGCTCCGGCAACCCCGGCACCCCTTTTCAGTACGTGATCTGCTTGCGCAGCAGTTCGGGCGTCAGCGACACGCGCGCCAGCACGTCGGCGATGCGCTGCCCGGCGCGCCCGTCGCCGTAGACGCTGCGGCCGCCGCGCCGCGGCCGCATGCGCCGGGCGCGGGCGATGGCGTCGCGAATGGCGCGGGGCCGCTCGGGGACCCGCAGCACCGAGCGTCCGCCCGGCTCGCGGCCGGCCTGGCGCGTACCGACGTCGATACTCGGCACGCCCAGCAGCGGGGCCTCGATGATCCCGCTGGAGGAGTTGCCGATCAGCAGGTCGCAGCGGATCAGCAGCCGCAGGTAATCGTCGCGCGGCAACGAGCGGTGCACCTCGACCTGCTGCGGCCCCCAGCGGCGCCGGTGCTGCTCGATGGCGCGCAGTACGCCTCTGTGGCCGCGGTCGGTGTTGGGATACAGGACGATGCGGCGCAGGCCGGCGGCGGCCAGGGCATCGAGGATCATCAGGGCCGTGCGCCGTTCGACCTCGGCCGGGCGGCCGTAGGCGTGCTGCACGACCAGGGTCTGGCCGGTCGGCGCCGGCGGCCGCGGGGTCTGCTGCAGAAGCTCGCGCGCCCGGTCCAGTCCCGGAGCGCCGACCAGGTGGACGCGCCACGGCTGCTCGCCCATGCGCACGATGCGGCGCGCCGAGCGGCGGGTGGCGGCCAGGTGCAGGTGGGCCAGCCTGGTGATGGCGTGGCGCAGCGACTCGTCGAAGTCGCCGGCGGCCACGTCGCCGCCGTGAATGTGCGCCACACAGCGGCCGGTGGTGACGGCGGCCAGGGCGCCGGCCAGGGCTTCGATGCGGTCGCCGAGCACGACCACGATGTCGCTGCGGGCCTGCTCGAAAAACCGCGCCAGCCCCTCGACGCCGCGCGCCAGGCCGGCGGCCTGATCGAGCGGGTCGTCGTCGCCGCGCTGCATGGGTATGCGGGCCGCGATCCGCCAGCCGTCGGCGACGATCTGGTCGACGGTGTGGCCGAAGCGCTTCAGCAGGTGCATGCCGGTGACCACGAGTTGCAGGCGCAGGCGCGGATGCTCAGCGATGGCCCGCATCGGCGAGCACAGGCTGCCGTACTCGGCCCGTGTGCCGGTCACCACCGCCACGCGCCTGATCCTGCCCGCGGCCCTGCGGCTCATTGCAGCATGTCCCAGGTGATGACGGTATCGCGGGGAACGTCGATGCGGGTTCGCCGGCCGATCAGGTGTTCGAGCTGGTCCGGCGGGATGCCGCCGCCGGGCCGCTTGACGGTCAGCAGATCGAGCACCAGCGTGGTGCCGGCGGGGATGTCGTGGCGGGCCACCACGCTCTTGCGGGCCACGGCGCGCACGTCGGCCTCCAGGGCGCACATGTCGAGCCGGCCGCTGCCCAGGGCCTGCTCGACCCGCCGCACGGCCTGGAAATACGCGGCCAGTTCGGCCGGTTCGAGCGAGACGGCATGGTCGGGACCGGTCGCCGTGCGGTCGAGCGTGAAGTGCTTTTCCAGCAGTCGCGCTCCGGCCGCCACGGCCCAGGCCCCGATCTCGGTCGAGCGGGTATGGTCGCTGTAGCCGGCCGGCAGGCCGAACAGCCGCTCGAGCGTGCGGATGGCCCGCAGGTTGGCGGCTTCGATGGGTGTGGGATAACTGCTGACGCAGTGCAGCAGCACCAGGCGGTGTTCGATGTGGCCCTCGAGCAGGCGGTTGATCGCCGCGCGGATCTCGGCCTCGGTGGCGGTGCCGGTGGAGATGATCAGCGGCAGGCGTGTCTGGGCGGCGTACTCGAGCAGCAGGGGGTTGTCGATGTCGGTCGAGGCGATCTTGATCGCCGGCACGCCCAGCTCCATCAGCCGGTCGACGTCGCCAGGCGAGAAGGGCGTGGCCAGAAACTGCACGCCGAGCTGGTCGCAGTGCTCTTTGAGCCTGGCGAAGTCGTGGTCGGAGAGTTCGAGGTCGGCCAGCATGTCGCGCTGGCTGCGCGAGCCGCAGCGCGTCTGGTAGGCCGCCAGGCCGGCCGCCGCCGTCGTGAGGTCTTCGGCCCTGAAGACCTGGAACTTGACGGCGTCGGCGCCGGCGTCGGCGGCGGCGTCGATCATGCGCAGGGCCGTATCCAGTGAGCCGTTGTGGTTGACGCCGGCTTCGGCCACCAGGTAGGTCGCGGCGCCGGGACCGATGTCGCGCCGCCCGATGCGGACGCAGCAAGCCACCGATTGACCGTCACGCGTGGTGGTCATGTCAGGGCACTTTCCATGCGGGCCTGCAGAATGGCCTTCGCCAGCAGGAGGTCCAGCGGTTCGTCGATATCGACCGCTTCGTCGGGCCGCAACACGATGGCCCGCCGATCGCGGCCCAGGAAGGCCTGCTTGTCGTCGGGCGTCAGCAGGGCGTCGAACAGCGCCCGCCGCCTGACCGCCACCACCGCGCCGTCATGATAGTACAGCGGTTCGAGATCCTGGCGGCGGTAGATGCTGTTGGGCCGAAACTGCGACATGCGGTCGCCGTCGAGGCGGTGCAGCCAGTCCGGATGGTGCTTGCCGACCGGGGCCACCGAGCGCACCGAGTCGGCCCCGCTGCGGGCCAGCAGCTCGACGGCGCGATCGATCAGCGTCGGCGGGCGGACCGGCACGTTGGCATAGAGCAGCACCACGATGTCGGCCCACCGGCCCGAGTCGGCTTCCCAGGTCTCGACGGCGTGCCGGGCGGCCGCGTCGACGGTGGCGGTGTCGGTGGCCAGGATCGCCGGCCGCTCGATGGTGCGGATGCCGCAGCGCTCGGCCAGCTCGCGGGCCGGCTGCGAATCGGTGGTCAGCACCACGTCGTCGAGGCTGGTGGCCGCCAGCGCGTGCTCGAAGGTGTACTCGATCAGCGGGCGCCCCAGCAGCGGGCGGATGCACTTGTGGGGCAGGCCCTTCGAGCCGGCGCGAGCCAGGATGATACCGAGCGCAGTCATTGCGCCCCTTTTATCGGCACGCGCCGGCCCGCAGCTTGACGCCGACCCAGGGGGGCGGCGGGATGAACGTCGCTGACTCAGGCCGTCACCGGGCCGATCGGCAGCACGGTCTTGCCGTGGGCCTCGTTGAGCACCTCGGCCATCGCCAGGTAGATGGCGCTGGCACCGCAGATGATGCCCTCGAAGCCGGCGATCTTGCCGATCAGCTCCGAGCCGGTCCAGTCGCGGGCCGCCAGCAGCCAGAACAGCACGAACAGCGAGAAGAACACGAACTGCAGGGCCCGGTTGGCCTTCAGCGTGCCGAAGAACATCAGGAACGTAAAGACGCCCCAGCAGAACAGGTACCACGCCATGAAGCCGGCCGGCGGGGCCTCTATCCAGCCCCACTTGGGCATCAGCACCAGGGCCACCAGCGTCATCCAGAACAGCCCGTAGGAACAGAAGGCGGTGACGCCGAAGGTGTTGCCCTTGCGGTATTCCAGGATGCCGGCGATGACCTGAGCCATGCCGCCATAGAACAGGCCCATGGCCAGGATCATCGAACCGAGCGGGAAGAAGCCGGCGTTGTGGATGTTGAGCAGTACGGTGGTCATCCCGAATCCCATCAGCCCCAGCGGGGCGGGATTCGCCAGTTTGGGCTCCATTGGCAGGCCTCCCGAAAGTCCGGCCCGGTCGGGGCGCGCGTCGGGTGCCGTTGCGGGGCGCGCAGCGTGTGCCGCGGCCGGCACAGATGCGTCGGTCGTTTCCGGTGCGATCTGCGTTGTCATGGTCATTTCCCCCTTCTGGGCATTGGTGGCGGCCGTGGGCGCGCCGAATCCCCCATGCGTGACGAACGTAGCGATTGCGGGCCGCGGGACGGGGGTAGCCGTCCCGCGGTCCGCCGGTTGTCAGAACGCGCCGCTATTGCGGCTTGTTTTCGATCAGTTGCTGCACGACGCCGGGATCGGCCAGCGTGGTGGTGTCGCCGATCTTGTCCGGCTCACCCTCGGCGATCTTGCGCAGGATGCGGCGCATGATCTTGCCCGAGCGCGTCTTGGGAAGAGCGGGAGCGAACTGGAGCGCGTCCGGCGTCGCGATGGGGCCGATCTCCTTGCGCACGTGCTTGATGAGTTCGACGCGCAGCTCATCGCTGGGCTCCACGCCTTCCACCAGCGTGACGTACGCGTAAAGGGCCTGGCCCTTGACGTCGTGCGGCATGGGCGCGACCGCGGCTTCGGCCACCTTCTCGTGGCTCACCAGCGCGCTCTCGACC
>CAZRSM010000136.1:0-1629 GCA_964602755.1 uncultured Planctomycetales bacterium | reverse complement strand
GCGCCGCCGGCAGCACGAAGGCCCGCACATCCACCGCGCCCTGGGCCTGGCCGAAGAAGCCCGCGCCAGCGCCGTTCATGCCCGTGCCCTGCTCGGCCGCGGCCTGGCTGATGCCGCCGTGGACTGTGCCGCCGGCGCGCTGGCGGCCGCTCGCCGTGCCTTCTGGATGGCCTGGCCGAGCCGGCGCGACGAGCTGCGCGGCGTGTGGGCCTGCAACTACGCCGAGCCGTCATGGGATGCCGCAGCCGAGGCGCTGGCCGAAGCCAACATCACCGTGGTCTTCCCCTACATGGCCTCGTCGGCGGCCGCATTCTATCGCTCCAGCGTCCTGCCGCCGGCCGCCGGGCGCGGCGACCGCGACTGGCTTGCCGACTGCGTCCGCGCCTGCCACGCCCACGGCATCAAAGTCCACGCCCGCATCCTCGGCCTGTCGTGTTTATTTGCCACGCCCCAAACCCGCGAGCGCTACAAGCGGGCCGGCTGGCTGATGGTGGACACTGACGGCGACACGTGGCGGTGGGTGTGTCCGAGCAACCCGGCCAACCGCAAGCGCTTGATTGCCGCCGCGGTGGAAATCGCCAGCAAATACGACGTGGACGGCATCCAGCTCGACTACATCCGCTATCCCGGCAGCCAGGTGTGTGCGTGTGAACATTGCCGGCGGGCCTTCGAGCAGTGGCTGGGGCGCAAGGCTTCGGGCTGGCCGAAAGACACCATCCTCGGCGGCGGCCGCCAGGCATTTCTTGAGTTCCGGCGCCGCCAGGTCACGGGGCTGGTCGGCGAGCTGCGGTCGGCGCTTGACAAAGTCCGCCCAGGCCTGCCGCTGTCGGCGGCGGTTTTCGTCAACTGGGAAAAGCACCGCGACAGCTTCGGCCAGGACTGGGCCAACTGGCTGCGCGACGGCCTGATCGACTTCGCCTGCCCCATGGACTACACCGCGCGGCTGGACCGCTATCAGCAGTGGGCGGAAAATCAGCGCCGCTGGGCTGGCGGGCGGCCGCTGTGCTTCGGCATCGGCCCCTTCGCCGATGGTGTGGGCGACTTTTCGCCCCTGACCGTGGCGCGCCAGATACAAGTCGCCCGCAGTCTCGGCCAGGGCTGGGTCATCTTCAACCTCAATCCGCGGCTGATCAGTGACTACCTGCCACGGCTGGGCCTGGGCATTACGTACGACCCGACCAATTTGCCGGCCTGGGCGCAACAGCAGCACGGGCAGTGAATACCGCGAAAGTCCGCCGCCAGCGTGTTTGCAGATTTGCCACATTGCAAGGCAGGAATTATTGCCGACCCCGCGCGCGTTTTTCTCCGGCGATATGGCTGAATCGCGCAAACTTCTGGTCTGTTGTGCTCCTGATGCCCGCGCACGGCGGCGGCAGGGCATCATGCTGGCTGTGGCGTCCGTGGCGGCGGGATTTGTGCTCTGGCAGCTCGTGGGGATGCTGCTGATCTGGTAGCGCCCGGCGATGTCCGGTTTCTCGTCCACGTTGATCTTGATGGTGATCATGCGGTCGGCATACTGCCGTGCGATCTGTTCGATGGCCTGGGAGACCATGCGGCAGGGGCCGCACCAGGGGGCCCAGAAGTCCACGAGAATGGGCTTGTCGGCGCTGTTCAGCAGTTGATCGAAGG
>CAZRSM010000135.1:0-2074 GCA_964602755.1 uncultured Planctomycetales bacterium | reverse complement strand
CGGTCCCCTTGGCGTCCTTGGCGGTCCCCTTGGCGTCCTTGGCGGTCCTCTTGGCGTCACCGGAGGTTTCCGGCTGGGGCCGCCACGCTGTGCTCGTCGCGGGCGTTGCCCACCCTGCGGGTTGGCGTTCCTGGCGGTTGTCGTCGGCCGTGGGCCGGCGCTATTCGAGCCATTCGAGCCACATCTTGCGCGTCGGGTAATCCACGGTCCAGGTGCGCATCTCGCGGAACACCGGCATGCCGACCAGCACGTCGATCTGCACGCCGATGATCGGGCTGAGCGTGTCGTCGAGCACTTGCAGGCCGATGCCTGAATAGTTGTCGAACTTGCGGCCCCACAGCTCGAGGTCGGCACCGGGGCCCAGCGTCAGCCCCGTGGCCTCGCCCTGACCCACGCCCGCGCCGGCCACCTGCAGGCTGGTGGGCTGCTGGTCGGGAAACAGGCGCTTGAGCGTCAGGGGCGAGAAGGCCACCACCTGGGCGCCGCTGTCGAGCAGGGCGGTCGCCGGCTGGCCCTCGATCCGGCCGGTGACGATCAGCTTGCCATCTGCCACCACCAGCAGCGGCAGCGTCGCCACGCCCGTCGGCGGCGGACCGCTGCGGGCCACACGCAACTGCGCTTGAGCGAAGTCGAACGTCAGCCGCGCGTCGCCGAAGATGCCGGTGCCGATGATGCCGTCGGCCAGACCTTTCATCATCTCGGGCATGGCGAACCAGCGCGTCATCACCCGGCGGCACTCGATCGAACCCAGCTCCAGCCGCTCGACCAGTGCCTGCTGCGACATCTGCGTGCCGCCCACGCCGCGGATGGGAGCGCTGCCCAGCGACTTGAGCCCCAGGTCGCGGGCCACCTCCTCGTCGAGCGAGAGCGTGATGCTGCCGCCGGTGTCGATCACCAGGCGATACGGCCCCTGGCCGTTGATGGTCGCTTCGCAGTAGGGCAGTTGCAGGGCCATCAGTTGCGGCATGGGCACCTGGCCGAAACGGGTCACCTGGTTGATGGGCTGGGCGCCGATCTGCTCGAAGAACTCGGGCAGGCCCGCGAGCATCTCGGCGAGGTAGATGTCGGGATAGCCGTTGGCCGGGTCGACCAGCTTGCAGGCCTTGCGCAGCTCGTCGGCCAGGCCGGCCAGCTCCTGGCGTGCCAGCCGCACCTCGAGCACCGCGAAATACTCGGCGGTGCTGCGGGGGCGCAGCTTCTCGAGCCGCCGGGCGAGTTGCGTGGCGCGCTGCCAGTTGCCGCGCGCCAGCGCGACTTCGATTGCGCAGCGCAGGGCCACGCGGTCGGCCGAGTCGGCGGTCACCTTCTCGGCCAGCGCCAGGGCCTGATCCAGCCGGCCGGCCCGCCAGTAGGCCCGCAACACGAGTCCGGCGAGCTTCCTGGCCCGGGGGAACTTGCTGCGGGCCTGATCGGCCAGCCGCAAGCCGGTCTCCCAATCGTCGGCGCGAAAGGCGGCATCGAGCGCCCGGGCGTAGTTTTCGACGCTGGGGCGCTTCTCGAGCGCCGCGAGTGCCGGAACGACCCGGTCTTTCCACGGGTTTTCGGCACTGCGCCCCGCCGGCAGAAAGAACATGCTCATCACCATGCAAACCGATAGTCGGATCATGTCGTTCCCTTCAAGCTGCGCCGCGTGCGCCGGCCGGACCTCCGGGCGGGAGCAGGGGGAGATGATCGCGGATGCTGCCACCTCCCTCAATCCTTCCGTCCCTCAGTCCCTCAATCCCTTTTCATTCCCTTGGCTCGCTGGAGGCCGCGGCGGCGGGCTTCTTCGGGGCCGGAGAGCACGCGCAGGTCCTCCGCTTTGATCGCCTTGAGCGCCGCTTCGCGCGAGGGGTAATAGAGCTTGCCGCCAAAGCCGGCGAAGACCGGCTGGCCGCTGCGCGGCCCGATGTTCTGGCTGATGAACTTCACCACGCGCTGCTCGATGCCAGGGATGCGGCCGAACATGCGCGTGCCGTGCAGGCTGCCCGGATAGAGCGTCTTGGTGGCCTCCGAGCACAAGGGGGCCAGGCCGTCGGCCCCCTGGCGTTCGCGCCGGTCGCTGGCGGCCACCAGCCACAGCGGGCGGCCCTTG
>CAZRSM010000134.1:0-2543 GCA_964602755.1 uncultured Planctomycetales bacterium | reverse complement strand
GGCAGGAAGGCAGGGTCATCGCGCATTTCACCACGGCCGTCTTCGACCTGCTCGACCTCGGCCCGGATTACCACCGCGAGCCGTCGCGCGACCAGCCGCATTACTACTTCAGGCCGTGGAAGACAATCCTGGTGCGGACCGTGCAGGACGGCGGCGAGAGCTTCTATTTCCGCGGCGACCATGCGGTCACGTTTCCGAATTTGTACCGGAAGGTCGTGGCGCGGCTGGAAGGCCGAGGATGATGGCCAGGGCGAAAAGCACGCACCGGGCGCAGGGGTCCGGGCGTCTGCAACGAGGTCGCGCAAGACGCACGGGCGGCGCGCGCCGGTCTTGGGCGCACGCGCAGACGAACGGGAACGATGGGCGGCGGTGCGCGGCGCTGCAGTCCATGGCTGTGTTAGCGGGCAGGGCAAGCGGATGAGGGTGGAGGGACCACAGCACGGCCACCACCGCGGGCTAAAGCCTGCAATTACAAGTGGGTCGATGGCCTTTGGTCGCAAAAGCGAGTGAAATGGTTCGTCAGGTCCGCGCACGGCCGAGCGGTCGGGCAACAGTCCATGCGCGCTACAGAGACCGCGGCCGGATGTAGTCGCAGACTTTAGCCTGCGGGGGCCGGTCGGGTGTGGGAGGTCAGAGACTGCGGCTCCGGGGCCGCGAGCTGGTGGTCAGGGGGCTGGCAGATAGAACCCGAAAGCCCGGGTTTCGGCCACCCGGCTGGCGTGGGCTGGAAAACAAGCGCGGCACAAACCACCGGAGGAGAGCACCGATGACCGCTGAGCGTGTCGATGAAATCCTGGCGCGATTTCCCGAAGTCGCCGTCGCCGTCGTGGGCGACGTATTCCTGGACAAATACCTCGTCCTGGACGCGGCGCTGACGGAGATATCGCTGGAGACGGGGCTGGAGGCATACCAGGTGGTGGCCAAGCGGCTCAGCCCAGGCGCCGGCGGCACGGTCATGAACAATCTCTGCGCGCTGGACGTCGGCCGCGTCGTGGCCGTCAGCTTCATCGGCGACGACGGCGAGGGGTATGAGCTGCAGCG
The DNA here is from genome assembly GCA_964602755.1 of uncultured Planctomycetales bacterium. GTDB lineage: Bacteria > Planctomycetota > Phycisphaerae > UBA1845 > Fen-1342 > JALSRY01. The sequence continues at coordinate 1,502 of CAZRSM010000134.1, read as the reverse complement.
GGAGATGCGCCGCCGCGGTGTGGACCTGAGCCGACTGATCGTGCGCCAGGACCTGTTCACGCCAACTTACACCAAGCCCATGCTGCGCGACGAAAGCGGCCAGGAGCGCGAGCTGAACCGCCTCGACATCAAGAACCGCCAGCCCACGCCGCGCGAGCTTGAGTACGCGGTGCTGGAGAACTTGCGGGCGGTGCTGCCCGAAGTCGATGCGGTCATCGTGGCCGACCAGATTGAGCAGCGCGAGCTGGGCGTCATCACCGACCGGGTGCGCGAGGAAATCTGTGCGCTCGCGCGGGCCAATCCGGACAAGGTCTTCTTCGTGGACTCGCGCGCCAACATCGCCCTGTTCCGCGACGTCATCGTCAAGCCGAACAAGTTCGAGGCGGCGAAGGCCTGCGGCTACCAGGGAACCGAAGACGAGCTGACGGCCGAGGACGCGCTGCGGTACGGCGCACAGCTCGCGGCCCGCAATAACCGGCCGGTGTACGTGACCGCCGGCGCCGAGGGCATCATCGTCTTCGACGAGCACGGCCACACCCACATCCCCGGCATAAAGGTGCCGCCGCCGATTGACATCGTGGGCGCCGGCGACGCCACGACCGCCGGCATTGTCGCCGCGCTTTGTGCCGGCGCCAGCACGCGCGAGGCGGCCGTCATCGGCAACTGCGTGGCGTCGATCACGGTCCAGCAGATTGGCACCACAGGCACGGCCTCGTGCGAAGAAGTAGCGGCCCGTTTCCGCGAGTACGCAGAGCTGTTCCGCGATATCTGAGAAAACGCGGGCCTCGCCCGCCTCGCAGCCGCGTATCCGGCGCAGTTCATCGAATGGCCACCTGTGCGGCCGCCTTCTGCCCGCTGGCGATGTCCGTGGCGCGGATGGTCCACGCACCGGCCGGGTCGTTGAGAGCCGTGCGGAACGAGACCGAAACCGGCGCGTCGCGCGCCAGCAGATTGCGCGAGTAGTCGGCGAGGGTCGCCCCGTCAGGGCCGAGGACCTCAAGCCGCACCAGCCTCGGGCACGGGCCGGGGGCGGTGACCGTCACCTGGGCCTCGCCGCCGCGGCTGACCTGGGCCGTGCCGGCTTTCAGGGCTACCGGCCCCAGCTTTTCAGGCACAGCGAGCAGCAGGCGGCATTCGCCCGGAGCCATTGGGAAGCTGAGGCGGTCGCGACGGCCGAGGTACTTGTGGGCGCGCAGGTCGTAAAGATGGGCCGCTGCGGCCAGCACCACCTCTGCCCGCTCGGCCTTCTGGTCACCGCGGTCGCGCAGCAGGCCGATGATTTCCGCGCCGCCGAGGCGGTAGCGCACCACTTCGACGTGGGCGGGCTTGCCCGACGCCATGGTCACCCGCACCCGCGGCTCGACGCCAGCTTTGGCCAGCAGCGCCCCGATGACCTCGCGCAGCGCAGCTTCGTTTGGCGAGCCTTGGCGCCGGTCCAGCGGCCACGAAGACATGTCGATGTTCAGGTACCACGCGCGGCCGCGGCCCAGGCGGTTGGTAAT
>CAZRSM010000133.1:0-5716 GCA_964602755.1 uncultured Planctomycetales bacterium | reverse complement strand
ACCGCCGCGCGGGCGAAGGTCTTGCGGCCCTCGAGCGGCCGGCGCGGCAGGTAGTTGTGGGCCTCCTCGAACACCAGCAGCACCGGGTGGCGATACTCGGGCGGCGACCAGAAGTTGAAGTCGAACAGCGCCCGCGTGATGACCGCCACGGTGGTGTCCACCACGTCGAACGGCAACCCCGACAAATCGACGATCGTCAGGTTGCGCCGCGGCTCGAGCCGCCCCAGCATCTGGCGGATCACCCAGCCGGCGGTGCGGCTCAGCTCGTCCGGCGGCGCGTCTTCGCAAAAGTGCGGCGCCAGATCGGCGTTGCGCCGCGCCTGCTCGAAGGGCCGCAGCAGAAAGTCATAGCGCCGGTCATTCAAGCGCGTCTCGATGTTGTTGAGCAGCCCCAGCAGGCGACCGTTGAAGGTCGCGTGCGGGGTTTCGCCCTCGGAGGCCGCCGGGTTGAACTCCATCCGCTTGGTGAGCATGAGCTTTTCCTGCTCTTCGCGTGGCAACTGGCGATAGGGCAGGCGCGAAAAGGCGTAGCTCTCGGTGTTGGTCACGAAGCGGGCGGCGTTCATGTTTTCGGCGTAGATCTTGAGCTGCTCGAGCGAGTAGTACACCGGCGTGTCGATGGTGAACTCCCACTTGATGCCCAGCGCCTCGGCGGCCGGGGCCTTGAGCTTCTCGAACGCCTGGCGCAGAAAGACCTTCTGGGCGTTGATGTTGAGCGGATCGTGCGTGTCGACGAAGAGCTGCTCGAACTCCTCGTAGCTCAGCAGCCAGTACGGCAGAACCAGGTTGCGGTCGGACAGATAGGTGACGTTGGCCAGCGGGTTGCCGTAGTCGTTTCTGAAGGCGTGCAGGTATTCGCCGTGCATGTCGAACAGCACGATCTGGGCGTCCTTGAGCCTGGTGGCCTCGTGGATGATCTTGGCGGTGGTCACGCTCTTGCCCGATCCGCTGTTGCCCATCACCGCCACGTGCTTGGCGAAGAAGTCCTTGCCGAGCACCTTGACCTCGAAATCGGTGTCGATCGCGAAGCGCCCCATCGAAAAGGCCTTCTTGACGCCGCCCTCCTCGGCCAGCTCGTCGAAGGCCCCGAAGATCAGCTCGAAGTCCTCGTCGACGCCCAGGCGCACCTTGTCGCCCAGCGTGGGGTATTCGTTCACGCCGCGCGTGAACCTGTCGCCGCAGACCGTGCCCAGCAACTGGCAGGTCATGGTGATGCGGCGGGGGGCCTCGGGGTTGGGGGCCGGGTCCAGCTCGCCGGTGGCCCCCACGCGCGTGATGTAGCCGATCAGCGTGCGGCGTTCGAGCGGAATGGTCACGTAGGTGCCCAGCCGGCCGACCCGGTAGGTCTTGCCGTGGTACTCCAGGTGCAGGTCGGTCACCGCGAGCTGCACCTCGACCGTGTCGCCGTCGACCCCGATGATGTGCCCGATTTCCAGCGGATCCATGCGCGTACTCCGAGTGCGGCGCTTCCAGGGTAAGTATCGAAAACATCGGCCCGGCAGGTGAGCAAAGGCGCGGGTGGGCCGGGGATGCGCAAAGGGGACGGGATCGGGCGGGCCGGCGCGTCACTTTAGTAAAACCCGCGACCGGCGTCGCTGGCGCTGATTATCAGGCCCAGCGCCGATGTTTCGCCCCGCAGGGCCGATTCGCCGCCCGGCACCGGGCTTGTTATGGGAAAGTGCTTGACCTGCTGACGTGTGACCGTCAGCCCCTCCGGTTTGCCCCGTTTGACAGCATATTGCATGGCTTTCTGTAGCCGACCGTCCGTCACCGTGTTCGGGGTCGGCAGCGGGGTCGGAACAACGCCGAGGGCAATGGAATGACCGGTTGGCGAACGTGGTTGGTCGGTGTGATGGTGGCGGTCCTGACGACGGGCGTGTCTTGGGCGGGCGAGCCGGGCGCGGCGTCGCTGCTGGACCTGCTGTGCGAAATCGCTCCCGGCGGCCTCGAGCAGGGGGCCTCGCTTCGTTACCCTGAGACGGCACTGAAAATCAGCGCCCGGCCGGCGGCAGGGATTACTCCGCTGAGGGTACAGCTCGACGCGCAAGTTGCCGATGAAATAGTCGGTACCGATGCGCGCGTTGTATGGCAAATTAGTAGAAAAAAGGCCTTGGATGGCGAGTCGCCTGCGATTACCCTCTCGGCCTGCGGCTCGCACTGCATCACCGCGAGCCTGGTGAGGGGAGACGAAGTACTCGCGCAGCGGTCGATTGTCGTCACGGTCCTGCCCCCGACGACCATCGCGATGCGACGGAACGACGACGCGACGATGCTGACGCTCGAGGCCGTGCCGGCCAGGGAGGATGCCGTGCCAGCGGAGGCAACTTGGCGTTGGGACTTCGGCGACGGGGTGGTCCTGCTGGGCAAACGTGTGACGCGGCGGATCCCGCCCCTGGCGCAGGTCGGGGTGAGCCTGTCGCTGCTGCTGGGCGGCATGCAGATCGGCTGCTCGCAAGCCGCGATCGACGTGGCGGAGCGTGAAGGCCTGATCGCCGACGCCGGCCCCGACCTGCAACTGACCGCCGAATCGGGACGCTTCGCGCGCGTCGAGCTGGACGCCGCCAGCACCAGCGGTCAGGCCAGGATCGTGCGCTATCGCTGGCTGCTGGGCGACCGGTTGATCGCGGAGAGCGACACGGCGGCGGTGACGGTCATGCTGCCGCCGGGCGAGTACCTGATCCGCCTCGAGGTGGTCGACGCCCAGGGCAACGTGGCCAGTGACGTGACGCGCGTCGTGGTACAGGCCGCGCCCGGTGCCGGGCGAACCGACGCCGGCCCGCCGGACGCGAACCAGCCGCCCGGCGAAGACGCCAAGCATGAACACGTCAACCGCTCGGGCGACGGCGAGCCGCCCGTGGCGGCCGACGCCGGCGCCGACCAGCAGGTGCTGGACAGCGACGCCGACGGGTGGGAAGTGGTGGTGCTCGATGCCAGCGCCAGCAGCGGCCAGATCGTCAGCTATCGTTGGCTGGCGGCCGACGGCCGGCTGCTGGCCGAAAGCCCCGGGCCGCTGACCAGCGTTCTGCTGCCGGTGGGCACGCACCAGATCACGCTCGAGGCGGTCGGCATCCGGTCCAGCGACAGGGACGACACGCAGGTGGCAGTCCAGCCGGCGCCGTGGAACGACTGCGCCGACGCGCGGCCGAACTGGCAGAACTTCCCCGCGCCGTCGCGCAACGGGCGCTTCACCGTGCGATACCTGGCCACGCCGCACGACAGCGGAATGGACGGGCTGTTCGCGCTCTCGCGCGGCGCCGGGTCGACGTATTCGGATTATGCCGTGCTGGTGCGTTTCAGCACCGCGGGCCGGATCGACGCCCGCGACGGCGACGTCTACCGTGCCGATACGCAGGTCTCGTATCAGCCGGGGCAGACGTATGTCTTTCGGCTGGTGGTCGACGTCGCCGCCGGACGGTACGACGTCTTCGTGACCTCGCCCGACGGAATCGAGCGCCAGGTGGCCGCCGGCTTCGCGTTTCGCACCGAGCAGGCCGGCGTAGCGGTCCTGGACAACTGGGCCATCCAGGCCGGCATCGGCACCTGGGAGGTCTGCAGCGTGACCTTCGGCGACGGCGAACTGCCTCCGCCGATGCCGCCGGTGGCCGACGCCGGCGGCGACATCACGGTCGATGACCAGGACGGCGACGGCGTGGAGCTGGTAATGCTCGACGCCAGCGGCAGCTACGACCCCGACGGCCAGGTGGTCAACTATCGCTGGAGCGAAGGCGACCAGGTGCTCTGGCTCGGGCCGCAGAGCCGGGCCGGGGTGGAGCTGGGAGTCGGACAGCACGTGCTGACGCTGCGCGTGACCGACACCGACGGGCTGCAGGCCGAAGACACGCTGCTGGTCACCGTGCGGGCCGGGCAGCCGGGCGGCCGGGTGACCATGCTGGGCAGCGTGACGCGCAACGGCATCACCTGGACGTTCGATCAGCAGTACCCGGTCGGCCGCTTCGTCAACGGCGACTACTACGTCATCGGACCGGTGACCATCACTGCCATTTCGCCCGCGCCGGCCGGCGGACGCAACGGCTCGATGGTCGACCCGCCGATCGACGACGTGCAGGCCTATGACAGCCGGGCCTACAACTACGACCCCGGCCGGGTGGTTACGCCGCCGCTGGTACTCCAGCCGGGCCAGTCGCTGGTCTCGACCGCAAGTTGCGACGATGCCCAGTTCACTTTCCTGGAATCCGCAGCCGTGCTCACCTGCCTGTCGGCCGCTGTGCCCGAGGACACCTTCCGGCCGCCCTACGTGGCCGGCGACAAGCCGCTGTACAGCGCCGCCGGACTGCACCTCGAGCTGCTGCCGAGCCTGCCGCCGGTGGCGGCTGCGCCTGATCCGGCCAGCCTGGCGGCGGCGCTCGAGCCGGTGTGGCTCGACCACCAGCCCGGCTGGCACGGCCGCTTCATCCATCCGCGGTCGAACATGCCGGACTATGGGCGCGAAATTGCGACCTGCATCAACGACGCCGCCCTGATGGTGCTGCTCGATCTGCCGGCCGACCAGAAGCGACTGCTGGTGATCCGGCTGGTGCAGTTGGGGATCGACTTCAACGGCATCGCCGACGCGGGCGGCGGCTGGACGGCCGACGGCGGGCACGCTTCGGGCCGCAAGTGGCCGATCCTGTTCGCCGGCTTGATGCTGGGCGATCAGCACCTGCTCTCGATCGGCCGGCGCGACGTGGATTTCGGCGAGGACTGCCAGACGTTCTACGTGACGCAGGCCGACGTGGACCGCGGCGTGGGCTACACCGCCGACGAGCTGAACATGCCCGAATGGGGCATCCGGCACTGTTTCGCCCCGCAGCAGGACACGCCGGACTGGAACGCCTCGTACCGCCAGTGCTGCACGGCCAACGCCTGGGTCGGGGCGGTGCTGGCGGCCCGGCTGCTGGGCATGGAGCAGGACTGGAACCACCCCGCCCTGTTCGACTATCAGGACCGGTTCATGAACATGCAGCCGCCGGGCCAGTTCCGGGCCTGGTCGAGCTTCGCCGAGTCCATGTGGGATACCTACCGCTGACCCGGCCGGTCACCGCCGGCTCTGCGCTCGTTCAGTAGCATGACCCGACTGACCCCGATCGGCCCCGTCGTCCAACGGCGGGGCCGATCGCGTGGACCGCCGCTGGCGCCGACAAGAACGGTGGGCGCCATGGGCAGGCGCGGCCTGTCCGGGCGTAGCGCCCAGGAACGCCAGGAGAAAACCAGGGGCGCCGGGTGACCGGGGGCAAGCCTCCGCTTGGCGCAGCCCACCCTCCTCGATCCCCGAATCCCCGTTCCCTCGATCGCGGTGTCCCCTCGTTCCCAGCTCTCGCCGGCCCGGTGTGCGGCGGCCGGTCCCGGAGGCGCGAAACGGCGGCATGCGCAGCCGGCGCGCCGGCCGGCCGACTGCAGGCGCACAAGAAAGCGGCACGCGGTCGGTCTCTGCGACCACGTGCCGCCCGGGTTCCGGCCAGCGTTTCGGCTAGCAGCCGCTGCCGTAGACCGCCAGCATTATCGACAGGTCGGCCAGATCGACGCTGCCGTCGCCGTCGAGGTCACCGTCGTCGTAATAGGCGCTGGTGCTGCCGTAGTTGCTGAGCATGATGCTCAGATCGGCCAGATCGACCGTGCCGTCGGCGTTGAGGTCGCCGGTGCAGGTGACCACCGAGAAGCTCTGGATCCAGGTGCTCCAGCCGGAACTGGTCATGTACTCGCCCATCAGCCAGAAGGT
>CAZRSM010000132.1:0-3116 GCA_964602755.1 uncultured Planctomycetales bacterium | reverse complement strand
CCGCGGGTACGTTCGCAGCACGTTCGCTGCACGGAGTCGACCGGCATGATCGGGCAGCCGCACAATCAGTACCTCCACCGCCGATCGGCCTCTCGCCCCGGAGCCGCGGTCGCGGGCCACGACTCGCCGCTCCCACGGCTTGACCCGGCCCCGACCCGACCGGGGCACTGCCCCTTGCCACAACGACGCCCGGATCGTTCGGTGATCGGCCTCCCTTCCTCCTCCCACAGGCGGACGTCGGCGTGCGCCGCTGCCGAGCGGCGCACGCCGTCCGCCGACGCCCGCCAGCCCTCCGGCGATCGCATACTGACACCGACCTGCCGGCGGTCCGCTCCGCAAGCAGGATTCGGGCCGTTCGGTGGTCACAGGCGGCGGTCGGCGGCTCTACGTCGATATCCTCCGGGCGCATCGGGCCCGGCCAGTGCGCGGCCCGGCGAGGGGAGCCTCCCTTGCGACCCCGGCCCCGGTGTGGTTCACCCTCCGCCCACCGGGGCCGGCCGCGGGGGCCCTTGCCAGGCAGGCAGGCCTCGATGACACTTGGCCACCGGTGCCGGCAGTTGGCCGCTATTATGGCAAGTGAGGCGTTCACCATCGTTATGGAGAGCAATCATGAGGTATAGTCCCGGTTCCCTGTCACTCAGCAATCCAGATCTGCCGCGCTGCCGGCGTATGTCGGCATTGCCGCTGGTCGCAACCGTCTGTGGGCTGTCGGTGGCCAGCCATGCACTGTCGCAGGAAACACCATCTGCCACCAGCTCCAGTAAGCCGGCCAAAGTAATGATTCGTGGACACGTGCTGGATGAACAGGGCCGCCCGGTCAGTGGCGCTATGCTTGGGCAAAACTGGACCCATATACTCTTCGCGTTCAGGCCGGTGGCAGGCAACGCAGAGACCACGAAAGACGGCAGTTTCGAGCTGGAGCCACTACTGCCGTCCCAGAAAAACGCCTTTCTCGTGCTCGCTGAAGATCGGCGGCACGGGGCGGTATTTGTCTACGATCCGGACGCTGCGCAGGATGAATACACGGTTCGGCTGCAGCGGCTCGTTACCGTACGTGCACCGATCGATAAGTCCGCATTGCCGGCGGCAGCCGTGCCGAGTGTTTCTGTACACGTCAAGGGCTGTGCAGTGCCGATCATCGTCGTACACGTTGGTGCCGATAGGCTCCATTTGTCCCTGCCGCCCGGTTCCTATGAGCTGTACATCAAAGATGATACGTGCCGCGACTACCGGCGTGCCTTCGTGGTCCCGGATACCACTAACGTAGTGGAGCTGGACAAGGTGGTACTGGAGCCGGGGGCGCTGGCCACCTATATGCACGGGAATCTGCCTCCCTGGCATCTGACCGACGCGCGAGGCGTGCCCATGGACGTCCGCCTGTCCGATTTTCGCGGGAAGTGGGTGATCATTGACTTCTGGGGTTACTGGTGCACCCCGTGCGTCAAGTTCAGCATCCCGGATCTGATGCGGTTTGCGGACAAGTATGCGGCCCAGAAAGACCAGTTCGTGATCCTGACGTTTCACGCTCCCGACGTGGGCAACTACGAGGCCCTGGAACCACACCTGAAGCGGTTGCGCGAAAGCGTATGGCAAGGGCGGGGGCTGCCGTTTCCCGTTCTGCTGGACGGCACGCGGCGGACGGTAAAAGCCTGGAAGGTGCGCTCATACCCGACCGTATTCGTAATCGACCCTGAAGGGAAACTCGTATACGCCCACGCCGGGGCAGGCCCCTGGCTTACGATCGAGCGGTTCTTCCTCGGGAAGCTGCGACGGCCCGCAGAAGACACCCCGTAGGTGCGTGCGGAGCTTCCCGCAGAATAACTTGCGCAAAAGGAGATCAACATGAGACACATCGCTATCGCAGGCACCCTGGCTGGTTTGTACATCGCCGCAGCCGTGCCGGCTGTGGGGCAGTACTGACCCCCCTGGCAACGGCAACGGGCCGCGGAACGTAACTGGAGACCCGGTCGCCAACGGCGGTGGCTCACCCGCGTCGCCGGATCCCGTCACCGGGGACGACACCATGACCGCGCTGGGCGAAGCGGAGCAGCCACCGTTCCGTAGTATCCTGGCAGTGCAATTATTCACGGCGGACGGCTGGAGTGCGAGTTTCGACATTGAGGCCCGCGGAGGCCGCGGAGAGTGGCGAGCGACAGGGACGCTCTCGGATCCCAACGGCGCCACCGGAGACCTGTTCATCGATGGCTCCATGACCTTCGACCCCAATTTGCTTGGTCAGCCAGTTCTTGACGACGTAGTTGTCGTCGGTGAACAAGTATATCTCTACGGGTCGATCGCGCCCGATCGGCAGATCACCTTCGTGATCATCGGTGAATGGAGTGGAAACGAGCCGCCCGAGAAGCTCTTTCTGTCGGATGACTGGTGGCGGTACCTGCCACAGGCGATCAAGGATACCGCCGACAGGGCCGTCGAGAAGGTGCTGGACGTGACCAAGGTTACTGCCATCGATCTCACGCGGGCCTGCCAGCAGCTGGCGATGGAAACATGCTCCCCTGACCGTCCGGTGTATGTCAGATTTGAGCTCGGCCCCCAGGGCGTGATATGCGAGTTCAAGTGCCCTGACCCCGTCAGGTAGAGCTGAAGCATGGGCAGTCCGGCGGACCGAGGGTGCCGTCGACTCGGGTCGAGCGGACAGAAATGCTCAATAACGGTAGCCCGCCCCGGCTCGCGTGCCGAGGCGGGCCCTGCCTTTTGATGCACGGGCTGGCCCGCGCATCGCTTACATCGCAATTGTATCTTGCAGCAATCCCGGTGGCTACAAACCGCACGCAGCAAACGGGGGATCTGCTTACCCACGAGCTCTGCAGGCATGTCCCCGACGTGCGTCGAGGGAGTTGTTGCCAATTGCCACGGCTGCACCCGGCGGACTTTTCCCCGGCCGCTCGGCTTTTCCCCGGCCGCTCGGATTCGACCCGGTTGAAGGTTTTTTACCGCTTTTTCCACGGCAGCCGACCGTCCGCGGGTACGTTCGCAGCACGTTCGCTGCACGGAGTCGACCGGCATGATCGGGCAGCCGCACAATCAGTACCTCCACCGCCGATCGGCCTCTCGCCCCGGAGCCGCGGTCGCGGGCCACGACTCGCCGCTCCCACGGC
>CAZRSM010000131.1:0-2893 GCA_964602755.1 uncultured Planctomycetales bacterium | reverse complement strand
GCGAGCCGCTGAACTCCCCTCCCTTCCAGGGAGGGGCTTGGGGGAGGGTCGAGGCTGCGAATGAAGAACGACGCCGAATGAAGAATGGCGAATGGAGAAGTGCGAGCAGCGAAAGCAGCGCGGCTATCCGCAGGCGGCTCGCATTCGCAAGCTTCTGACCCCCCTGTAAGTCCCCCCTGGGAGGGGGGACGGTCGGGCGGGTGGCAAGGCACGGAGGCACCCGGGCACAAAGGCACTGAGGCAGCGGTCGTGGTGGGCATTGTCCACCCTACACGTTGGCGCTCTTTGGCGTTTTCCTGGCGTTCCTGGCGGTACCGGGCTCAGGCCGTCGGTTGATCGTCGGCGACTATGCGAATGCCCAGCTCGTCGAGCTGTTCGGGCGCCACCGGCGAGGGAGCCTCGGTCAGCGGGCAGAAGGCCCGTTGCGTCTTGGGAAACGAAATCGTATCGCGGATGTTGTCCAGACCGCACAGCAGCATCACCACGCGGTCCAGCCCCAGCGCGATGCCGCCGTGGGGCGGCGGGCCATACTTGAGCGCCTCGAGCAGGAAGCCGAACTTGACCCGCTGCTCTTCGGGCGTGAGCTTGAGCAGCTTGAAGACCTTTTCCTGCACGTCGGCCCGGTGGATACGGATACTGCCGCCGCCCAGCTCGATGCCGTTGAGCACCACGTCGTACGCCTTGGCGCGGCACTGCCGGGGGTCGCTCTCGAGCAGCGGGACGTGCTCGTCGCGGGGGGCCGTGAAGGGGTGGTGCATGGCGTAGTAGCGGTCTTCCTCGGGCTCATAGTGGAACATGGGGAAGTCGGTGACCCACAGGAAGTTCCACTGATCCTGCGGAATCAGCCCGCGCCGCTGGGCCACCGTCTCGCGCAGCCAGGAGAGGTACTTGCAGACGTTCTCGTAGCTGTCGGCCGCGAAAAAGATGATGTCGCCCGGCTCGGCCCCGGTGATCTCCAGCAGCTCGGCGGCGGCCTGCTGATCGAAGAACTTGGCGACGCCGGTCTGCAACACCGCCCCGCCTTCGCCGGCGGCCACCTTCACCAGCGGCAGACCGCCGGCCCCGATGCCGCGCAGCTCGTCGGCCAGCGTGTCAGTCTGCTTGCGGGTCATCCCGGCCCCGCCGGGCACGCGGATGCAGCGCACTACTCCGCCGGCGGCGATGGCATCGGTGAAGACCTTGAAGCCGGTGCGCTGCGCGAGCGCCGTGATGTCCTTGATGCGCAGGTCGTAGCGCGTGTCGGGCCGGTCGATGCCGTAGTCGTCCATGGCCTGCTGATAACTGAGCCGCGGGAACGGCGTGGGGATGTCGATGTCGTGGACCACTTTCATCAGGTGCCGCAAACAGCCCTCGACCACCTCCATCACGTCCTCGGGCTGCACGAAGGACATCTCCAGGTCCAACTGCGTGAACTCCGGCTGGCGGTCGGCCCGCAGGTCTTCGTCGCGGAAGCAGCGCACAATCTGCATGTAGCGATCGAAGCCGCTGATCATCAGCAATTGCTTGAACAACTGCGGCGACTGCGGCAGGGCGTAGAAACAGCCACGCGAAATGCGCGACGGCACCAGATAGTCACGGGCGCCCTCGGGCGTGCTCTTGGTCAGAAACGGGGTCTCGATCTCGACGAAGCCCTGCTGCTCGAAATAGTCGCGCATCGCCTTGGTGATGCGATGCCGCGTTATCAGGGCCCGCTGCAGCGGCGGCCGGCGCAGGTCGAGAAAGCGGTAGCGCAGACGCACTTCCTCGTTGGTGTCGATGTGTTCGGCTATCTCGAACTTGGGCGTCTGGGAGGTGCTCAGGATGTCCACTTCGCCGACCAGCACCTCAACCTCGCCGGTCTTCATGTTGGGGTTCACCAGCCCCTCGGGCCGGGCCTCCACACGACCGCGCACGGCAATGCAGTATTCGCTGCGCAACTGCCCGGCGATGCGATGGGCCTGCTGGTCGGTCTCGGGGTTGAAGTTGAGCTGGACTATGCCCTCGCGGTCGCGCAGGTCGATGAAAACCATGCCCCCGTGGTCGCGCCGGTTGTGAACCCACCCGGTCAACAGCACCGTCTGTCCGATAAGATGGGCGCCCACCTCGCCGCAATAGCACGTTCGCTGGTTGTATGGCAATGCCACGGTCTTGCTCTCCTTGCGACACCGGCCCGACCCGGTTGCGCTTCACTGGTCTTGCCGCCGCGGCGGGCGCCGCGGTCCCAGGTCAAGATCGGCCGGGCGGAGCGGTCGACTGAAAAGAACGCCGGCCGGTTACAGGTGGCGCCGATAGCTGTCCTGGTCGAAGCCCACCAGCAGCGTGTCGCCCCGCCGGATGGCCGGGGCCCGCAGGTTGCCGGTCGGGCCCAGCAGGTGCTTGAGCAACGTTTGCTCGTCCGGCGGGTCGCGGCGCAGATCGAATTCGACCACCTTGCGGCCCTTGGCCACCACCACGCGCGACACGTCGCGCAGCAGCTCGAGCGCCGCCGCGGCCCCCAGCTTTTCCCGGCGGGCGTCGACCGCCTGGACGGCCGTCAACTGGTTCCGCGCAAGAAACTCCTGCGCCCTGGTGCAAGACGTTCACCCTTTGCGGAAGTAGTACCAGTCGATGCGCTTGGCCATCGGTAGCTGCTCCTGTCCGGTCGGCTTGCTCGAGGGGCGAGCGGCCCGGTCGCCGATCCTGCTGCTATCCCCGCGTAATGGTACGGCCGGGCGGGCGGCTGTCCAGCGGGCCGGTTGCCTTGTTGCTGGTTGCGGCGCCGCTTACCATAACGGCGGGGTTTGCAACCAGACCGCCACGACGCGGAATACCTAAGGAGCATGCGGGTGACCGAAGTACCCAACAATCGTCGCTATCAATTCACCTCCGAGTCCGTCAGCATGGGGCACCCGGACAAGGTGGCCGACCAGATCTC
>CAZRSM010000130.1:0-4036 GCA_964602755.1 uncultured Planctomycetales bacterium | reverse complement strand
ATGAACGCAAGACGCTGGCGTGCCGGAATTGCGTCTACCGGACCGTGTGCCGGTTCGAGCTGGACTTCAACCGGCCGCGCGTGGCCGAGCGGACGCTGCCCACGCTGAGTCAGGTGCTGGCCGAGCCGGCCGGGGGGCAGTCATGAATCTCACCGCAGCCCAGCACCTGGCGGTCGCACATCGTGACGGCGATCTGCTGGTCTCGGCGTCGGCCGGATCGGGCAAGACCGAGGTGCTCACGCGGCGCTGCCTCGAACTGATCAGCGACCCGCGCGAGCCGTGTCCGCTGGATCGGCTGCTGGTGCTGACTTTCACGCGGGCGGCGGCCGCCGAGCTGCGCTCGCGCATCGCCCGCATGTTGCGCCAGCGCAGCCGGGCCGAGGACGATGCGCGCCTGCGGGACCATCTGCGCCGCCAGGAAGTGCTGATCGACACGGCGGAGATCGGCACGATCGACGCCTGGTGTCAGCGGCTGGTGCGCGAGCACTTCGCAGCCAGCCCGGCGGGGGTCGATCCGGCCTTTACGGTGCTCTCGGCGGAGCAGGCCGTCATTCTGCGGCAGCAGGTGCTCGACGAGCTGCTGGAGTGGGTCTACACCGCCGACGATGCGCTGGCCGCCGAGGGGCGCGCCTGGCTGGCGGCGCAGGCCCGTCCCGGCGACGACTTTCTGCGCAAGCTGATCACGGCGCTGAGCGCTTTTCGTTACCACCTGGTGAATCCCGAGCAGTGGCTGGCGGCCCAGCTCGCGGTCCACCAGGCCGAGCCGGAGCGGGTTCAGGCGGCCATGCAGGCTGCGCTGGCCGGGGCTCTGGCCGCCGAGTGTGCTTTTCAGATCAGCGAGCTGCGGCCGCTGCTGGCGCTGCTGAGCAGCGACGCGGCGCGCCGGCGCCTGGAACACTACGGGCAGCGGCTCGAAGCGTGGGCAGCGGCGCTGGACGATCCGGGCCGGCTGCTGGAGGTGGCCGAAGAGATCGGCAGTTACAGGTTCGGCCGGCTCAAGACCGCCGAGCGGCAGAGCCTGAGCGAATCCGACCAGGCCGTCAGTGAAGAAGTCAAGGCACGCTGGTACGAAAGCCGGCTCAAGAAAGCCTGGCCCGCCGACGTCGTCAGCGGCGTGCTCGAGAACGCCGGCCACAGCGCCCGGCGCGTGCTGACGCTGATCAGGCTCGAAGAGCGCTGTCAGCAGATGCTGATGCGGGCCAAGCGCGCCCGGGCGAGCTACGAGTTCGGCGACGTGCAGCGCATGGCCCTCGATCTGCTCGGGGTGCCCGGCGACGGGCAGAGCCGCCGGCCCACGCCGCTGGCCGAGCGGCTGCGCCGCCGTTACCGCTACGTGCTGGTCGACGAGTTCCAGGACACCTCGCCGGTGCAGGTCGAGCTGTTGCGGCTGGTGGCGCGCCCGCAGCCGGGCAACCGCTTCATGGTCGGCGACGTCAAGCAGAGCATCTACGGCTTCCGGCACGCCGAGCCGCGGCTGTTCGCCCGGCTGGCCGAGCACTTCGAGCAGCATCCCGAGCGTGGCCGCGTGCACCACCTGGCCGACAGCTTCCGCAGCCATCCGCACCTGGTCGAGGCGGCCAACCGGCTCTTTGCGCAGCTCTTCGATCCGCGCTTGGGCGGCACGGCTTACGACGAGCGGCAATACCTGGTGGCCCGGCGGGCCGAGCTGCCCAACCCTTCGCTCGACGGCAGCCCGCGGGTCGAGCTGCACGCCGTGCTCGACGATATCGACCAGCACGCCGACGAGAGCGACGAGAGCGTGCCGCTGGAGCGCATCGAGCGCGAGGCGCGGGTCGTGGCCGAGCGGATCCGCGCCATGCTGGACGGCGGCGCAACGGTGCTCGACCGCGACGCCGACGGCCAGCCGCGCCTGCGGCCGCTGGCGCTCGACGACATCGTGGTGCTGCTGCGCGTGGCGCGGGGCAACGCCGCCCTGCTGGCGCAGGCCCTGCGGCGCTGCGGCGTGCCGGCCGTGGCCACCGGACGCGAGACGCTGCTCGATTGCGCCGAGGTCCGCGATCTGCGCGAGCTGCTGCGCCTGCTGACCAACCGCCGACTGGACATCTCGCTGGCGGCCTACCTGCGGGGTCCGCTGGTGGGGCTGGAGCCGGCCGATCTGTGGCGCATCCGCCAGGCGTCCGGCGACGGCGACCTGCTCGACGCCGTGGAGGCCTTCGTGACCGGCAGCGGCGGCGATCCGCTGGCGCGCCGCCTGGATGAGGCGCTGGCACGCCTGGACCAGTGGAGCGTGGCGGCCCGGACGCGCGACGTGGCCGGCCTGTTGCGGCAGATCATGCGCGAGGGCGGGCTGCTGGAGTTCGCCCGGGCCCTGCCGGGCGGCCGGCATCGGGTGGCGATGCTCGAGGCGCTGCTGACGGCGGCCGACGATTTCGCCGCGGGCAAGGCGGCCAGTGCCGCCGACTTCGTCGAGTATCTCGACGCGCTGGAAGCCGAAGACGTGCAGCCCGAGGCCACCGCTGGCCTGGCCGGCGGGGCGGTGCGCGTCATGACCATTCACGCTTCCAAGGGACTGGAGTTCCCGGTGGTGTTCGTCTGCAACACCGGGGCGGCTTTTTCGCGCCGGCCGGCGGGCGGATCGCTGCTGTGCGACCTCGACAGCCTGCCCGCCGACGCCCCGGCGATCGGGCTGGAGACGTTCGACTACCCGCGCCGCACGCGGCTGACCACCGCGGCCATGCTCATCAACCGCCAGCAGCGCCGCCAGCGCGAGCTGGAGGAGGAGCTGCGGCTGCTCTACGTGGCGGCCACGCGGGCGCGCGAAAAGCTGATCGTGGTAGGACACATCGCGCCCGAGCGCTGGCAGGCCTGCCGGGCGCGCTTCGCCGCCGGTGGGGCGCTGCCGCTGATCTCGCGGCTGGCCGCCCCGTGCGTGCTCGAATGGCTGGCGATGGCCACCTTCGCGTCCGGGGCGGACGCCGGCGAGGAGCCGCTTATCGCCGTGCATACGCCCTCGGCCGGCGACCTGGAAGCCCGCGAGCCGGGCGCTGCGCAGGCGGATTCCCAGCCGCCCGACCACACCGCGGCCCAGGCCGCCGCGCCGCCGTGGCTGGGAGCCTGTGTCGAGCTGATAACCGCCGAGCCGGGGGCAGCGGCGCTGCGGCCGGCGGTGGTCTCGGTCAGTGAGGTCAAGCACGAGGCGGCCCGCGGCGCAGCCGGCGACCGCGCCACCCCGCTGCTGGCCGACGCGCGGCTGGCGCGGCCGGCGTTCGTCTCGCAGCAACAGGTCGATGGCCTGACCGTCGGCCAGGCGTATCACCGCTTCCTGCAATACGCCGACCTGAGCGCGCTCGACAGCGTCGCGGCGGTTCGGCGGCAGCTCGATGAGTTGCGCCAGGCCGGACTGCTGGACGCCACGCAGGCGGCGTGCGTCGATCCTGGCGATCTGGTATGGCTGGCGCAGAGCGAGCCGGGCCGGCTGCTGGCGGCGCACCAGGCGGCCTGCCGGCGCGAGCTGCCGTTCGTGTTCGGGCTGCCGGCAGACGACGACGTGGTGCTGCTGCGCGGCATCATCGACTGTGTGTGCCCGACGCCCGAGGGGTTGCTGCTGATCGACTACAAGACCGACCGCCCGCGTGACGAGGCCGATTTCCGCCAGCGCCTGGCCGGCTATCGCGTGCAGTTGCAGCTATATGCCCACGTGGCTGGCCGGCTGCTGGGTGAGCCGGTGTGCCGGGCGGCCCTGGCGTTCGTGTGCTTGCGACGCATGGAAACGGTGGACGTCGGCCCGGCGGCCCTGGAGGCGGCCCTGGGCCGCGTGACCGCTCTCGCTCCAGTGGGGTGACCCATTGAGTGTCGGGACCGGCCGCACCCGGTGCAGCCGGCTGTTCGCGGGCCGGATGTAACCGGCGTCAGGCACTCCAGACCAGGCGCTACGGTTGGGGAACAGGGGTTGTGGGATGGTGTTTACGCGACTTGTCTGCAGCAAAGCTCAACGAAAGTCCTACAACCGCTGGCCGCACATGGCACAGTAGCGTGCCTGCGGCTGGTTGCGGTGCCCGCAATTGCCGCACGAGCC
>CAZRSM010000129.1:0-12031 GCA_964602755.1 uncultured Planctomycetales bacterium | reverse complement strand
CAGTATCAACATCCAGATCGGAGATGGCTGCTACGGCGATATCGACGGCGACGGCCAAATCGGCCTCGGCGACTTGTCAGTCTTGCTGTCGGCCTACAACAGTTGCGACGGAGATCCGGCCTACAACGCACTGGCCGACCTCAACGGCGATGGCTGCGTCGACCTGGGCGACCTCTCCGGCCTGATGAGCGTCTACGGCCAAATCTGCCCGTAGACATGGCGGACGCCCGGCCGGTCGGATGACACGGCCGCACCGGCGGGTGCTCCGAGGGCGGGCCGACTGCTGTGGCAACCCCGGCCATCGTTGCCGGGCAAACAGACACAGGCCCCGGCGCCAGGCGGCGTCGCGGGCCTGCTTGTTGGCAGCGCCGCCGGGCTGCGTTCCCCTCCTCAGTTGAACAGGTGTCGGCCCGTCGTGCCAGGCCGTCTGCTGGTACGTGGCGCCCTGGAACCCTCTGTCGAACCAGTGTTGGCTCGTCGTGCCAGGCGGTACCATAACCACGATGAACGCCAGCACCGACAACCCGCCCGCGGGCGGATACGCTCGCGCATCGCAGCCCGTCAGCCCGACGCCCAGCCGGCGTCCGTCCAATCCGCCCGGCCGGCCCCCGACCAGCCAGCTCAAGCCGGATCCGGCCGGCCGGCCCACACCCCGCCGGCGTCGGCCCGGTTCGCCCGGCGGCCTGACGCCCCGCCGCCGTAACCGCGGGGGCGTGGCCGGCGGCGCGCCCTGCCAGTACCGACCCGGTACGTTCGATTGCGCCCCCTGGCGGCACGGGTCCGATGCGCCCGGCGGCGCGCCACCGCACATCCGCCACGGCGCGTGGCTGCTTGTCGTTTTGCTGCTGATCGGCATTGTGCCGGCCGGTTGTGAGCGTTCGTCTTCGCAAGCCGGCTCGGACCAGAGCGGCCCCGGCGGCGTGCGCCCGGCGGCCGCCACGGCCGACCAGGCGGCGCCTGCAGCCGGTCCAGCCGCGGGCGGCTCCGCGCCGGCGCGTCGGACGGACGGCGGGCCGCGGCTCAACGTGGTCCTGATCTCGATCGACACCACGCGGGCCGACTGCCTGGGCTGCTACGGCAACGCCCGTATCCGCACGCCGAACATCGACCGCCTGGCCGCCGAGGGGACGCTGTTCGAGCAGTGCGTATCGCCGGCCCCCATCACGCTCCCCTCGCACACCAGCATGATGACCGGCACCAACCCCTTCGTGCACGGCGTGCGCGACAACGGCCAGTTCTTCGTCCACCCCGACAACGTCACGCTCGCCGAACGCCTGCGGCAGGCGGGCTACCATACGGCGGCTCAGGTGGCGGCTTACGTGCTCAACCGCGAGTTCGGCCTGGACCAGGGTTTCGAGCAATACGGCGACGTCGAGAGCGCCCGGCGGCTGTCGCAGCGGGCCGCCGCCCGCCACGCCCACGAACGCAAGGCCGACGAGGTGGTCTCGGCCGCGCTCGAGTGGCTCGCTGCTGCCCCCGGCGAGCCGTTCTTCCTGTTCGTGCACCTGTTCGACCCCCACCGCACGTACAGCCCGCCGCCGCGCTTCGCCCGGCTTTATGCCGACAATCCGTATCTGGGCGAGATCGCCTTCGCCGACGAGCAGGTCGGCCGGCTGCTGGCGGCGCTCGACGAGCGCGGCCTGAGCGGGCGCACGCTGGTGGTGCTCACGTCGGACCACGGCGAGGGCCTGGGCGAACACGACGAACCGACGCACGCCAGCCTGGTCTACGACACCACGCTGCTGGTACCGCTGATCGTGCGTGCGCCGGGACACATCGCGGCCGGGCGGCGCATCGCCGCGCAGGTGCGCCTGATCGACCTGGCCCCCACGGTACTCGACCTGCTGGGGCTGCCGATCGACGCCCGCATCGAGGGCCGCAGCCTGCGGGGGCTGCTGGCCGGCCGCGACGAGCCGCCCGCCCCGTGGGCCTACAGCGAGACGCTGCACCCGCGGTTCACGGCCGGCTGCGCGTGGCTGCGGGCCTTGCGGGGTGGCGGCTGGAAATACATCCACGGCCTCGAGCCCGAGCTGTATCACGTCGCCGAAGACCCGCACGAGCTGCACAACCTGGCGGCCGAGATGCCCGACAAGGTGGCCCGGATGCGATCCGTGCTGCGGGACATGCTGGCCGCCGCCCGCCCGGTGACGCAGAGCGCCGCGCGCCAGCTCGCGCCGCACGAGCTGCGGGCCCTCGAGGCCCTGGGCTACGTGGGCGGCGACGGCGAGCAGCAGCCCGACGCGGCCGGCGAGCTGGAGCTGTTCGACCCCAGCGGCCCCGACCCGCGCGAGTACATCCGCGAGAGCACGGCCATGGCCCAGGCCATCGAGGCCATGGCCGCCGGCGACGATGCCCGGGCCGAGGAGATCCTGCGCGGCCTGCTGGCCGATGCCCGCCGCAAACGCACTTTCTGGTGGGCGCACAAGACGCTGGCCGAAGCCCTGCGCGCCCAGGGCAAGCTCGACCAGGCCCTGGACGAATACCGTGCCGCCCTGGCCCTGCGACCCGACGATGGCCAGACCCGCAGCGACTACGGCGTCGCTCTGGCCCAGGCCGGCCGCTGGACCTCGGCCGCCGAGGAGCTGCACCAGGCGCTGCTTTCGCCTCCGGTCTTCGCCGAAACGCGCTACCAGTATGGCCGCGTGCTCGGCTGCCTGGGCCGGCAGCGCGAGGCCATCGACCAGTTCCGCGCCGCCGTCAGGCAGGACCCGCGCTTCGCGGCGGCCTGGTCCGAGCTGGGACAGCTACTGGCCCGCCTGGGACGCAGCGAACGCGCCGAACAGGCCCTGCGCAAGGCGGTCGAGCTGGAGCCGGATAACACGCTGCTGCGCGGCCGACTGGCCGAGTTCCTGCTGAGCGCCGGCCAGCCGCAGGCCGCGATCGCCGAGTTCGAGCAGATCGTGGCGAGCGCGCCGGACGATGCCCGGGCGTGGGGCGGTCTGGGAGCGTCGCTGGCCGCCGTCGGCAAGCCCGCGCAGGCCGTCGCGGCGCTGCGCAAGGCCACCGCGCTCGATCCCCGGCTCAAGGCCGCCTGGCTGCTGCTGGTCCAGACGCTCATCGAGCAGCGGCAATACGCCGAGGCGCTGGCGTGCTTCGACCAGGCCGGCGCGACGCTGGACCACGACGGCCGGGCCAGCGCCCTGCGCGCCCTGCTGCTGGCGGCCGTGCCGGCCGAGCAGATGCGCGACCCGCCGGCGGCCACCAGGCTGGCACGCTCGCTGCTGGACCAGTACCCCGACCACCCGCTGGCGCTGACCGCCTGGGCGGCAGCCCTGACGCACGCCGGCGACTTCGACCAGGCCGCGGCCGCCGCCCGCAAAGCCGCCCGCAAGGCGGCCCGTCCGTGGCTGCGGCAGATCGCCGCGCAGGTCGCCACGGCCGCTCAGCAGCGCCGGGCCTACACGCTGCCGCGGTGAGTGGTCGGCGGGCTGCGCCGGCCTCGGGTACTCCAGACCCGGCGCCGCGAGAGGCCGGCCGCTTGCGGCTGGTTGCGTCGCGCGATTCGGCCTTATCCGACAGCGCTGCGGCGTTTGCGGGTGGCCGAGTACTGGACTTCGTAGATGCCGGAGCGGTTGACCACGTTGCGCAGGGTCTGCCAGATGATGGCGCAGTCCAGCCGCAGCGAGGCGTGCTCGACGTAGCGTACGTCCCATTCGAGTTTTTCTTCTATAGTGAGACTGCCGCGGCCGTTGACTTGTGCCAGGCCGGTGAGGCCGGGCTTGACCAGCAGGCGGCCGCGCTGGCGGGCGTTCCATTCGGCCATCTGCTGCATATACAGCGGGCGCGGGCCGACCAGTGACATTTCGCCGCGCAATACACAGATCAACTGCGGCAGTTCGTCCAGACTGGTCTCCCGCAGCCAGCGGCCGATGCGCGTGAGGCGCGGATCGCTGCCCGAGTCGGGCGAGTCGCCGTAGGGGTCGGCGTCGGTGCGCATGGTGCGGAACTTGAGCAGCACGAACGGCCGGCCACCGCGGCCGGCGCGCACCTGTCTGAAGATCGCCGGGCCGGGGCTGTCACGGCGGATGAGCAGGGCGATCAGGGCCATCAGCGGCGCCGCCAGGATCAGGGCCGCCAGGGCCACGAACACGTCGAGGCGGTCCTTGAGCCAGAAGAACGAGCGCGGCGCCGAGACGCGCACCGGGGTTTGCAGATCGACAGCTTCCATAACGGGCATTCAGTCTACCGCGGGTGGCGGCGTCGGGCAGCTTGCGGGGCTCCCAGTGGTTCTTTCGGCACGCGCGGGCGGGTGAGTTGACGATCGTCGGCCCCGATGAGACGGGAGTGGATGGGAATCGAACCCACCAGAGGCTGCATCAACAACCTCTCCTTGGTTTTGAAGACCAGGGGACCCACCAGGAATCCTGACACTCCCAGACGCAGCCGCCGAGTGCGGCCCGGCCCGCGCCGCTGCCGACGCGGGCACCGTCATTGTATTGCCGCCCGTCGCGGCGGAAAAGGTCTTCGGCCGACGACCGGCGGCGGCGCTCGTTGCCGACGGGCCGACCCCGCGGGTCCCTGCGCCACCTGACCACCTGGGCCGTCGGGCGCGAGGCGGTATCGTCGGCGGCCCTTCCCCCCCCGCTGGCGGCGTCCAGTCCGCCGCCGGACGCTTGCGCTGGCACGCATCTACCTGTTTTCCCTGCCCGCGGCGGCGGGCGCGCCCAAAAAATCTACGCGCCGGCTCGGCGGCGCGGTAAACTGCGGGTCGGTCGCGCCTGTGCGCGGCGTGTCGCTGCAGGATGGGACGCGATACGCGGGCTGGCATGGCGAGCGAGGGCCGCTTTTTTCGAGGGAAACCAGCTATGGAAGGACAAAGATCGAGAAAAGGCATCTTCGTCGGCTTGGTGTTGGCATCGGGAGTTCTGCTGCTGTCCGCGCCGCTGCGTGCCGCGGACTGTCAGGACCAACCCCAGGGCGGCAAGCAGCTCAAGCCCACCCGGCAACCGGTGAGCAAGCCGCGTATCGAGGTGGTACGACAGCAACCCGCCAGGCCCGGCCAGCACCCCAAGGCCCCTGCCAGCGCGCCCGCGGCGGTCAAGAAGTCTTCCGGATGTGGCAGCAAGGGCAAGGGCGGCATTCCGCAGCCGGCGCCCGAAGGGCCGCACCCCAAGTGGGCCTGCGATGCGGTCACCAGGACGGTCGATCCGGTCTGGAAAGGTGAGCGCATCAAGGTCACCTACAAGATCAGCAACGAGGGACAGGCCGACCTCGAGATCAAAGCCAAGGGCGGGTGAGGGGTCAAAGTCGTCGGTCGGTCCGACCGCACGATCGCCCCAGGCAAGAGCGAGGAGCTGACCTTCACGCTCGACAGCCGCAAGTTCTCCGGCAAGTTCACCAAGCGCTTCACCGTCTTCACCAACGACCCCGACAACCAGCGCGTGCAACTGGTCTGCACCGGTACGGTCAAGGTGCCGCTGAAGGTCGCGCCCAGGGTCATCAGCTTCCCGCGGGTCGACCGCGACGCCGAGGAAGTCACCCGCGTGGTGCGCATCACCCGTGGTGACGGGGGCCCCATCAAGCCCGAGCTGGTTCCCCCGGCCGACAAGCACGTCGAGGCCACGCTCGAAGAAGTCGAACCCGGCGAGGAGTACGAGCTGACGGTCAAACTGCGACCGCCCTGGCCCAACCGCTCGTTGCGCAGCACCGTGACCATCAAGACCGGCGTCAAGGAGTCGCCGACCGAGACGGTCCGCATCTTCGCCTCGATCGCGCCGCGCCTGGTCGGTGTGCCCAACCGCTTCATGATCCCCAGCGAAGTCAAGAAGGACATGGAGCTGCGCAGCCGGCTGATGTGGTCGGGCAACAGGCCCGGCAAGGTGCTCGAAGTCAACTACAGCGACCCCAAGGCGAAGGTCGAGCTGACCGAAGTCAAGGGCGACCAGATGATCGTGTTGCACATCCCCAAGGGCTACAGGCTGCCTCCGCCGGGCCGCGCATACGTCACCGTCAAGACCGACGACAAGAGCGCCCCGGTGTTGCGCATCCCGGTCTACGCCTCGCGCCTGCCGCGTACGCCGATCCGACCGTCGGCCGTACGCAAGCCGGGCATCCAGCCCCCGCGGGGCACCACCCTCCGGCCGTCGACCCAGCCGGCCGGTGCCAAACCGGTCGTCAAACCGCACGGCAGCCAGAGCGGCGGCGGGCCGGCGGCAAAGCCCAAGCCGCACAAGTAGCCCTCGGCAGCGAAGCCTCTGCACAACCGGGCGGCCGGCTCCCTTGTCGCGGGGCCGGCCGCTTGCCGTTTGTTCGCCGCAGCGCGGTGGTGACAGTCAGAAGGGCTGACCCAGCAGGAAGGCCCGCGCCAACCGGCGCGACATCTGCTCGTTGTTGAACACCAGCGGGATCAGCAGGCTCAGGTCGGTATTGGGCAGGCGCAGGTAATCGGCCAGCTCGTGACGCCATGCCGAGCCGAAAGTCGCCAGCTCGTCCTGCATCACCGGCGCCGCCAGCGAACGCAGGGCCGTCTCGGCCGCGATGGTGCCCGAGCGCATCGCCGGATAGATGCCCTCGTTGCTGAAGGCCGCCACGAAGCCGCCGGCGTCGCCGATCAGCAGGCTGCGCTTGCCGACGTGCGAATCCAGCTCCAGCGCCGCCCCGCCCGGCGAGAACCGTACACGCGGCGTCTGATCCAGCGGCGGCAACAGCTCGACCTCCGCCGCCCGGCGGCAGAAGTCCGCGAACTCGTCGGCCACCTCCCGTTCGCTGCCATGCATGGTCAGTGACACGCGCACCCGGCCGCCCAGCCGCACGATGGTCAGGTTCCTGCCACGCCGGTCGGCACCGATGGCCACGTCCAGACCGTCACCGCCCCCCTCGCACGCGTACTCCACGAACGCGCACCGCGGCAGATCGGGCAGCGACAGCGCCGGCGTGAGCCGTGCCTGGCGCCCCACCGGCGAGCTGACCCCGTCGGCCACCAGCACCACCTGCCCGCCCACCTGCGTCCCGTCATCGAGGGCCAGGGTGGCCTGCTGCTCACCCAGTTGAATGTCGGTCACCTTGCGGCCCAGGCGCACATCGGCCCCCGCCTGCCGGGCGGCGTCCAGCAGGGCCTCATCCAGCCGCCCGCGTTCGACCAGCCAGCCGCTCAGCTCGCGATCGTCGAGCCGCACCCGACGCGCCAGGTCCCAGGAGAAAAGCCGCAGGCCCGCGAAGGGGCGCGCGCCGGCGGCCTCGGCGGTCACGCCCAGCTCGCGGCACAACTCGACACCGGCCGGTCCCAGCCAGCCGCAGCCTCCCGGCGGCGCCGGGGGGGCATGTTGCTCGACCAGCAGCACCGCGGCGCCGTGCCGCGCGGCCAGCAGCGCCCCCGCTGATCCGGCCGGACCGCCACCTACTACCAGAACGTCGTAGCTGTCGCGTTTGAGAGTCGTCACGGGTTGAGCTATTTCATCTCGTCAAAGAAGAACGATTCGGCCCGGTGGAAACGCTCGAAGGTCTGCTGGAGCGACTGGCGGATGGCCCGCAGCTCGTCGGCATCGGCGCTGACCTCGCCGCCCGGACCGGCGGCTTGCGATAAAGCCTCGAGTCGGGCCACGGCGTCGTTCAGCTCGACCGCCGCCTCGGCGAAGAACTGCGCCGCCACGAACGTGTCATGCTTGCGAATATCGGCCTCGCCGGGACGAAACAGCCGCCAGGGATGCAGCAGGATATCGAGCATGAGCTGGTTGGCGCGTTCGCTGGCCTGTTTGAGGTTGCGGATGGCGCGGTCGAGCAGCGGACGGTTCAGCACTACCATCCTGCGGCCTTCGCCGGTCATCACCTGCACGTTCTCGAGCGAGGCATTGAGCCGGTCCAGCGCCACGTGCACCTTGCCCAGCAGGCTGCCCGGATCGTCGGCGTTGAACTCGCGCTTGAGGTTGGCGACCAGCTCGGTATCGAGCTGCTCGGTGATGCTCGCGACGTGCTGCATGGTCTGGCCCAGCGGCCCGCGGTTCTCCTCCAGGATGGCATTGGCCTGCCTGAGGCTGCTCTCCAGCGCCGCCAGGACGGCGTGCACGCGCGTCATCACCGTCCGGGCGTCCT
Source organism: uncultured Planctomycetales bacterium (assembly GCA_964602755.1). Lineage (GTDB taxonomy): Bacteria > Planctomycetota > Phycisphaerae > UBA1845 > Fen-1342 > JALSRY01. Next base: position 4,003 of record CAZRSM010000129.1, on the reverse strand, counting down.
GATCCTGGCTGAGCTGCTGGCGCAGCGAGGCCGTGGCGGCGTTGATGTTGTCCACGATCTGGTGCAGGTCGGCCAGCAGGGCCTGCTGGTCGCCGGGCGTCAGCTCGCTGCGCAGGCTCTGCGTAATGGCGTTGATGTCCGACAGGCTGGCGCTGATCTTGTACGCCAGCGAGCCGGGCCGCTGCTGATCGAGCATGTTCTCCAGTTTCTCGACCATCCCTCCCGGACCCATCAGTCGCTGCTTGATCTCGCGTATCGCCGCGCTCAGACCCGTCGGCGGCAGGCCGTCGATCGGGCTGGTGGCCAGGAACTTCTGCGGCTGCTGCGGATCGTCGGGCTGGCCGGCGTCCAGAATCAGCAGGATGCCGCCGCCGCCCACCGGCGGCTGCTCGGTGGTGATGCGACAGTTGCGATACAGCGGCAGATCGGCGTCGATCTCGGCCGTGACGTAGATCATCAGGTCTTTGACAGGCGTGCCGTCGGCCCCAGGCACATCGTCGGTCTTCATGGTCACATCGACCACCTTGCCGACCTGCAAGGCGCCGCCCAGCATCACCGCGCTGCCCGGCTTGACCGGCGCCACCCCCTCCTCGTGCCTGAAACGCACCTCGATCGTCCGCGTCTCGACGCCGAGCTGGGGATAGATGAACAGCACTGTGCCCACCAGCAGCCCCAGCAGCGCCAGCACTACCAGGCCGAGTACGAAGTCCTGACGATGTGATTGCATAGGCGAGTCCCAACGTGTTACCGCACGGCCGCTGCCCCGACGCACGCCCCCTGCCGCCGGCGTGCCTGGCCAACCGTGCCGGCGGCAATTGTAACCGTCAGCGGCGGGATTGTCCGTCGGGCTCGACCTGCGGGAGCAGACAATTCGCCGGCCCTGACCGGCCGCTCACAGCCCCGCGGCCCGGGCCAGGCTCGCCGTCGCCCAGGCCGCCAGGTAGGCCACCGTGGTCATGAAACCGAACGAGACGAGCGGCCAGCGCCACGAGCCGGTTTCGCGCCCGATCATCACGAGTGTGCTGGCGCACTGGGCGCACAGGGCGAAAAAGACCATCAGCGAAAGCGCCACCGGAATCGTGAACACGCGCCGCCCGCTGTCGTCCCAGGTGGCCGTGCGCAGCGCGTCGTGCAGCGGCTCGGCCGACTCGGCGTGCTGCTCGCCGAGGTTGTAGATCGTGCCCAGCGAGGCCACCACCACTTCGCGGGCCGGGAACGAAGCCACCACCGCCATGCCGATGCGCCAGTCCCAGCCGATCGGCCGCACCGCCGGCTCGACAGCGCGGCCCAGCCGTCCCAGGTAGCTCTCGCGCAGGTACGCCCCGGCCAGTTCGGCCTGCACGCGCTGCTCACTCCAGCCGTTTGTGCGGGCCTGCTGCTCGACGCGCTGGCGCGTCTGCTCGCTGTGCGGAAAGTAGGCCAGCGCCCAGACCACCATGTTCACCAGCAGGATGATGCTGCCGGCCCGCAGTACGAATTCGCGCCCCGCCAGGTACGCCCGCTGCCAGACCGCCCGCAGCCGCGGCAGTTTGTAGGACGGCAGCTCGATCAGGAAACCGGCCGGCGGCCCCGCGAAGACCGTGCGCTTGAGCACCAGGGCCACGGGGACAGCCACCACGATGCCGATCACGTACATGCCCAGCATTACCAGCGCGTGCAGGCTCGACAGCCCGCCCAGGAACTTGACGTCCGGGATTATGGCCGCCGTGAGCAATACGTAAACCGGAAGGCGCGCCGAGCAGCTCATGAACGGCGCGATCAGGATGGTCACGAAGCGCTCGCGCCGGTCGGCGATGGCCCGGGTGCCCATGATGGCCGGCACGGCACAGGCGAACGCCGACAGCAACGGAATGAACGACCGTCCGCTCAGCCCCAGCGAGCGCATCAGCCGATCGTTCATGTACGCCGCCCGGGCCATGTAGCCGCAGTCTTCGAGCACCGCGATGACCGCGAACAGGATCACGATCTGCGGCAGGAACGTGAGCACGCCGCCTACGCCGGCGATCAGCCCGTCGGTGATCAGGCTCTCGAGCATGCCGTCGGGCAGCACGGCGGCCACCTGGGCCGCCAGGTAGCCGAACGCCCGGTCGATGCCGCGCATCAGCGGGTCGGCCCAGCGGAACAGCGCCTCGAAGATCACGAACAGCACCGCCAGCAGGAAGATCAGCCCCCCCACCTGGTGCGTCAGCACGCGGTCGATGCGGTCGGTCCAGGTCTGCACCGGTCGCTCGGGGCGACTGATCACGCCATCGAGCAACTGCGAAATCCAGGCATAGCGCGCCCGCACCTCGCTGCGCAGGCCCTCGACGCCGGCCGCCTGAAGTCGTTGCCGGGCCTGCTCGAGACGGTGCCGGTCGCCGCCGCGGTCGAGGTACTGCTTTTCGGCCCAGCGGCCGCGATCGACCAGGATGCGCAGCGCCTGGGCCGGACCGTAGTCGGGATGCTCGCGACAGAAGCGCTCGATCTCGTCTTCCAACGCCGCCGGCAGCTCAGGCCGCTGGGGAACCAGCCGCTGCCCATACGCGCGCTCGATGGCGGCCACCAGCTCGTCGGCCGCATCGTCCCGGGTAGCGATTACCGGTACCACCGGCACGCCCAGCCGTTGCGACAACAGCGGGCAGTCGACCTCGATACCCCGCCGCCGGGCGATGTCGATCATGTTCACCGCCACCACCATCGGACGGCGCAGCTCAGTGAGCTGGCTGAGGAGATACAGGTTGCGGTGCAGATTGGCGGCGTCGACTATCGCCAGGATGACGTCGGGCGCCGGCAGCCCTCCCAGCCGGCCGGTCAGCGCGTTTATGACCACCATCTCGTCCGGCGACATGGCCGCCAGGCTGTAGGTGCCCGGCAGATCGAGCAGTTGCATCGGCCGCGAAGTGCCCCGAATCGGCCCACAGGCGGTGTCCACGGTGACCCCGGGATAGTTCGCCACGTGGCGCCTGAAGCCGGTCAGGATGTTGAACAGCGAGGTCTTGCCGGTGTTGGGGTTGCCGATCAGCGCGACGGTCAGCATTCGCGCGCCGTCGGCGTCCGGGGTCGGCGTCCGCGAGGTGACTACCGGCCCGGAGCTGTCCTCGTGGCACGACATCGTCGTATTCTCGGAAATCGACCGCGTCCGCCTCGGCCTGCCTGGGTCGTTACCGGACGTTGGGGTATGTCCCCGCCGGGGCCGTCAAACCGCGCCCGGCCCGGCGCAAATGGGGAGCTGCAATGCAACTTGTTCGTTTACAGGATGTTACAGCTCTGTCACGTCGACCAGGGCGGCTTCCTCGGCCCGCAGCGACAGCTCGTAGTCGCCCAGCCGCACGTGCAGCGGATCACCCAGCGGCGCGCGACCCAGCACGGTGACCTCCGCACCCTCGATAAGTCCCATCTCCATAAGACGATACGTCAACGGATCGTCCCCGTGGACCTTCGTGATGCGTACCGGGTGGGCTTTGTGCACCTGTGCGAGTGACACTGGCATCCTCCGTTTTACCACGTCGCCGAAACTGATATCGACCAGCGCGGTGTTTTACTTGCCAATCACAGGGATTATGCGCTTAGCACCACCGCTTGTCAAGCGACGCAGCGGATTGTCACCAACTTTCCCGCATCCGCCCGGCGGCGTGGTCAGATCTCGAAGTGCGCCCCCCGCGACGGCACCCGCACGTCCGCAAAGCCCCGCCGGCGCAGCAGCTCCGCCAGCGTCTCGATCTGGTCGTCCTCCCCGTGAACCAGAAAGACCTGCCGCGTCTGGCCGGCCAGCGGACTTAGCAGATTGAGCAGATCGCGCTGGTCGGCGTGGCCGCTGAAGCCGTGGATCTGCACCACCTCGGCCCGCACCGGCAGCTTCTCGTGAAACAGCGTGATCTTCTCGGCCCCGTCGGCCAGCTTGCGTCCCAGCGTGTTGGCCGCCTGGAAGCCCACTATCAGGATCGTGTTCTTGCGGCTGCGGATGTTGTTCTTGATGTGGTGCCGGATGCGCCCCGCTTCACACATCCCGCTGGCGGAGATGATG
>CAZRSM010000128.1:0-1943 GCA_964602755.1 uncultured Planctomycetales bacterium | reverse complement strand
ACTGCTTGGTGCTCGACTTCGGCGGCAATGTCCTGCGCCACGGGCCGGTCGACCAGATTCGAATCACCGACCCCAACTCCGGCAGCAACGGCGAGGCGCCGGCCAAGCAGTGTCCCGAATGCCACGCGGTCATCGCGGCCGGCTACGCGACGTGCCCCGAGTGCGGCCACGAGTTCCCGCCGCCCGAGCGACAGAAGCACGACGCGACGGCGAGCACCGAGGGCATCCTCTCCGGCGAGGTCGAGCGCACCGAGTACGAGGTCAGCGAGGTCTACTACGCCGTCCACGAGAAGCGCGGCGCGCCGCCCGATGCGCCGCGGACGATGCGCGTCGATTACCGCATCGGCTTCAATGAGTACGTCTCGGAGTGGGTCTGCTTCGAGCACGAGGGCTACGCGCGCTACAAGGCCGAGCGCTGGTGGCGGCAGCGGTCGGACGAGCCGGTGCCCGAGACCGCCGAAGACGCGGTCGAGCTGGCGGAGATGGGCGCGTTGGCGCGGACGCTGTCGATCACCGTCCAGCGCACGCCCGGCGAGCGCTTCGACCGCATCGTGGCCTACCGCCTGGGCGCCAAGCCCCCGCGGCTCGATTCCGAGGAAGGCCTGCCACAAGACGCGGATGTCGAGATCGACGGAGTGCCGTTCTGATGGGCGACGGTTCGCCGATGCTGCGGGCGGCGTTGTGGTATGCCGACCTCGGCTACCGCGTGCTGCCCTGCGCGCCCGGGCGCAAGACGCCGCTGACGCGCCACGGCCTGCACGACGCGACGACCGACGCCGGTCAGATCGAACGCTGGTGGGCCGAGCACCCCGACGCCAACGTGGCCATCCGCACCGACGGGCTGGTCGTGATCGACATCGACGGCCCGGACAACCCCTGGCTGGCCGACCAGCCGCAGCGACGCGGCGAGCTCGAACGGGCCCCGACCTCGCTGACGCCGCGCGGCGGCCGGCAGCACCTGTTCCGCCAGCCGGCGGGGCGACGCTGGCGCAACACCGAGAGCCGGCTGGCCCGACACGTCGATACGCGCGCCGACGGCGGCTATGTCGTCGTTCCGCCGTCGCGGTGCAACGGACGCGGCTACCGCTGGCTCGACGATCAGGACCTGAGCCTCTCGCCCGAAGGCCTGCCCGAGCCGCCGGTGTGGCTGACCGAGGCCCTGGACCGGATCGCCAGCGGCGCGGTTCGTGACGCCGCCGGCGACGGCAACCCGATCCCCGAGGGGCAGCGCAACGCCACGCTGGCCCGGCTGGCCGGCGCGATGCGTCGCGTCGGCATGACGCGCGACGAGATCCTCGCGGCGCTGAACCGGGTGAACGTGGACCGCTGCCGGCCGCCGCTGGATGCGCGCGAGGTGGCGCGCATCGCCGACAGCATCGCGCGCTACGAGCCCGACGCGGTCTCGGTCGCCCTGGTCGAGGACCACTTCGCGCAGGACTTCCGCGCACCGCCGGCGGCCGAACCGCAGACGGTGCGGGCGCTGATGCGGACATGCCCCACGCTGCGGGCGCCGGTCATCGTCGGCCTGCTGCGGCGTGGCGAGACGATGAACGTCATCGCCCCGCCCAAGACGGGGAAGAGCTGGCTCGTGCTGGGCCTGGCGATGGCCGTCGCCACGGGCCGGCGCTGGCTCGACGCGTTCGAGACCGTACCGGGGCCGGTGCTGATCATCGACAACGAGCTGCACGCCGAGACGCTGGCCCACCGCATCCCGCAGGTGGCCGAGGCGTTGGGCGTCGGCCTGGACGAGATCGCCGAAACGATCTGCGTGCAGAGCCTGCGCGGGCAGCTGCGTGACCTGTTCAACCTGCGGCCGTACTTCGATTCGCTCGAGCCGGGACGGTTCGCCCTGGTGGTGCTCGACGCGTTCTACCGCTTCATGCCCGCCGGCTGCGACGAGAACGACAACGGCACGATGGCCGGGCTGTACAACCACATCGACC
>CAZRSM010000127.1:0-3352 GCA_964602755.1 uncultured Planctomycetales bacterium | reverse complement strand
GTCCGCACCGGCGACGTGCTGCGCCACAACAACGGCTCGCCCGACTGGAAGGTCGACCTGATCGATACCGGCATCGAAACCTGCACCGGCGGCCGCATCAAGCGCCTGGCGCCCCACCTGGGCAACCAGACCTTCATGCTCACCTGGGGCGACGGGGTCTCCGACGTCGACATCAACGAGCTGGTGGCCTTTCACCGCGCGCACGGCAGGCTGGCGACGGTGACGGCGGTCAGGCCGCCCGCCCGCTTCGGGCACATGGTCTTCGACGGCGACATCGTGACCGAGTTTTCCGAGAAGCCCCAGACCGCCGAGGGGTGGATCAACGGGGCGTTCTTCGTGCTCGAGCCGGGGGTCTTCGATTACATCGACGGGGACGATACGCAATGGGAACGCGAGCCGATGGAGCGACTGGCCCGCGACAGACAACTGGTGGCCTATCGCCACGAAGGCTTCTGGCAGTGCATGGACACGCTGCGTGACAAGCGGCTGCTGGAAGAACTGTGGGACTCGGGCCACGCACCCTGGAAAACCTGGGAGTAGATCATGCGTGTAATGGTGACCGGCCACCTGGGCTACATCGGCACCGTCCTGACCCCCATGCTGCTGCGCAAGGGCTTCGAGGTGGTCGGGCTCGACAACGACCTGTACCGGCGCTGCACCTTCGGCGCCGAGCCGCTCGAAGTACCCACCATCCGCAAGGACATCCGCGACGTAACGCCCGACGACCTGCGCGGCATCGACGCCGTGCTGCACCTGGCCGGGCTGTCCAACGACCCGCTGGGCAACCTCGACCCGCAACTGACCTACGAAATCAACTACCGGGCCTCGGTGCGGCTGGCCGAGCTGGCCAGGCAGGCCGGCGTGCGGCGGTTCGTGTTCTCCTCGTCGTGCAGCAACTACGGGGCCGCCGGCGACGACTTCCTGGACGAGCGCTCCGAGTTCAACCCGGTGACGCCGTACGGCGAATCGAAGGTGCTGACCGAGCGCGACGTGGCGGCGCTGGCCGACGATCGCTTTTCGCCCACTTTTCTGCGCAACGCGACGGCCTACGGCGTCTCGCCGCGCATGCGCTTCGATCTGGTGCTCAACAACCTGGTGGCCTGGGCGGTCACCACGGGCCGGATCATGCTCAAGAGCGACGGCAGTCCGTGGCGGCCGATCGTGCACATCGAGGACATCAGCCGGGCCTTCGTGGCGGCACTCGAGGCCCCGCGCGAGGCCGTTCACAACCAGGCCTTCAACGTGGGCATCACGGCGGAGAACTTCCGCGTGCGCGAGATCGCGCAGATCGTGGCCGAGGCGGTGCCGGGCTGCGAGCTGACCTTCGCCCCCGACGCCGGCCCCGACAAGCGCAACTACCGCGTCAACTGCGACTACATCCGCGAGCGCCTGCCGGGCTTCGTGCCACGGTGGACCGCCCGGCGCGGGGCGCAGGAGCTCTGCGAGGCCTACCGCCGCATTGGCCTGACGCTGGAGGAATTCGAGGGCCAGCGCTACCAGCGCATCGCCCATATCCGCATGCTGATGGAGCAGGGCATCGTCGACCACGAGCTGCGCTACCGCGAAGACGTCTGCGCGGCGCTGTAAAGACAGTTGGGAGAGAGACCCAGCGACGAAGGGGTCGCGTTCGCCGGGCGGCGCGGCCCTCCGGCGGCCATCCGTATTCACAGGCTTTGCCTCCCCCGTGGTCCCCCCTGGAAGGGGGGACGGCCGTAACGGCCTGAGAGGCAAGGGCGCGGAGGCCCGCCTGCAGGAAGGGCACTGCCCACCACCATCCCTGATAGCACAACGGCGAATAGCGAATGGCGAACCGATCGGCCATCTGGCCGCCAGAACGACGAATGGTGAATCACCGCCAGACGTTCAGCAAGCGAGGTTTGTCGTGAACCTGCCAACCCGGACCCGGCCGGCGAGCAAGCTGGAAGAGAAGTGCGCGGCGGCGCGTTGTCGCAGTTGCGCCCAGGAGGGGCTGTCGCCGGTGCTCGACCTGGGGCCGATGCCGCTGTCCGACGGCTTTCTGCGGGCCGACCAGCTCGGCGAGCCGGCCGAGCGCTTCGACCTGGAAGTGGCATTCTGCACCGGCTGCGGGCTGGTGCAGATCCTCGAGACCGTGCCGCCCGAGAAGCTGTTCTGCGAGGACTACCCCTACTACTCCTCGTTCTCCGACGCCCTGCTCGAACACTCGCGCCGCAACGCCCTCGAACTGATCGAGCGCTGCGACCTGGGGCCGGAGAGCCTGGTGATCGAGCTGGCCAGCAACGACGGCTATCTGCTGCAGAACTTCGCAGGCCAGGGCATCCCGGTGCTGGGCATCGACCCCGCCGAGGGGCCGGCCCGGGCCGCTCGGCAGCGCGGCATTCCGACCCTGCGCGAGTTCTTCACGCGGGCGCTGGCCGAGCGGCTGGCGGCCGAGGGTCGGCGGGCCGACGTGCTGATCGCCAACAACGTGCTGGCGCACGTGCCCGACCTCAACGGCTTCGTGGCCGGCATCCGCACGGTGCTGGCCGACGACGGGCTGGCGGTGATCGAGGTGCCCTACGTCCGTGACCTGATCGACCACTGCGAGTTCGACACCATCTACCACGAGCACTTGTGCTACTTCTCGGTCACGGCGCTCGACCGGCTCGTGCGCCGCAACGGGCTGTATCTCAACGACATCCGCCGACTCGACATCCACGGCGGCTCGCTGCGGCTCTACCTGCAGCGCCGCGAAGACGTGCAGCCGGCCGTGACCGAACTGCTGGCGGCCGAGGCCCGCGACGGACTCGACCGGCCGCAGTATTACCGCGACTTCGCCCGGCGCGTGGAGGCCTTCCGCGACCGGATGCGCAGCCTGCTGGCCGACCTCAAGAGCCGCGGGGCGCGGATCGCGGCGTACGGTGCCGCCGCCAAGGGCACCATCATGCTCAACTACATCGGGGCGGACGCCGACCTGATCGAGTTCGTGGTCGATCGCAACGTGCACAAGCATGGCAAGTACGTGCCGGGCGTGCTGGTGCCCATCCTGCCGACCGCAGAGCTGCTGGCCCGCCGGCCGGATTATTGTCTGATCCTGGCGTGGAACTTCGCCGACGAGATCGTGGCGCAGCAGGCGGCCTATCGCGCGGCCGGCGGACGCTTCATCGTGCCGATCCCCGAACCGCGGATCCTGGCGTGAGTTGCAGCCGGGGCCTCGCCCGCCAGCCAGACCGTCGCCCGTCCCCCCTTCCAGGGGGGACCACAGGGGGGTCGAAGCCGGCGAATGCGAACCGCCAGCGGACAGCCGCGCTGTCAACACAGCGCAGCAATTCGGCATTCGCAGCCTCGACCCTCCCCCGGGCCCCTGCATGGAAGGGAGTCTGCCGGCACGTGC
>CAZRSM010000126.1:0-4017 GCA_964602755.1 uncultured Planctomycetales bacterium | reverse complement strand
CGGCGGTCGAGAAGGTCGCCAAGGAGGGCCGCAAGTACGGCGTGGCCGCCATGATCGTCAGCCAGCGGCCCAGCGAAATCTCCGAAACCGTGCTGAGCCAGTGCAACTCGATGGTGCTGATGCGCATGAACAATCCCGACGACCAGGAGTACGCCGCCCGCGTCGTCAGCGACCAGTTCCGCAGCCTCATCGACCTGCTGCCCAGCCTCAGGCCCGGTGAAGGGTTCATCATCGGCGACGCCGTGCTGATGCCCATGCGCACGCTGGTCGACATGCCGCCCAAGAACCCGCAGAGCGCCAACATGGACTTCTTCGGCCTGTGGTCCAACGCCGGCAGCGAGTGCAGCGTGGACCACGTCATCGAGCGCTGGTGGCGGCAGGAACGCAGCGCCGAACGCGCCGTGCACAGCGCCCAGGCGGCTCCCGGCGCGGCCGATGAGCAGGACAAGCCGCGGTTGGCCGGAGTGGGCTTCGAACCGGCCGCGCCCGGCGATGATCGGCCGCAGGCCCAGGCCTCGGCTGCCGGGTCGGCGGACGCGAAGCAGAACGCGCCGGCTGGAGCACTTGCCCGGCCGCCCTCCGCAGGTGGCCCGATCCCGGCCGACAGGCGGCCGGCGCCCCGGGCCGAGCGGCCCGGCGAGTCGGCCGAGGAGAAGCTGGCCCGGTTGGCCTCGATCCTCGGTGTCAAGAAGAAGGATGCTTGAGCGGTCGCCGGGCGGTGATGCGTGCCGTGTGGGCCGGGCCGTGCCAGCCTTCGGCGTAATGCTCGATTTCGAGGTCGGCCAGCAGCTCGGGCAGCTCGCCGGGGCGCAGCACGTGGTGGTCGCGGCTCGGCCGGCCGCGGTGCCGGCGGTGCACGGTCGTGAACGTCTCGCATACCAGGCGCCCGCCGGGAGCCAGCAGCGCTCCCAGCCGGCGCAGCAACGGCCGGTGCAGAAAGCGGAACACCGTGATCAGCTCCCATTGCCCGTCGGGCCGGAAGTCGCCGGCTTCCAGGTCGGCTACCTGCCACGTGACAGCCGGCTGCGGCAGGTAACGCCGCTCCAGTTCGCGGCCGCGCTCCAGCGCATCGGGTAGAACGTCGACGGCCAGCACCTGCCAGCCGGCGGCCGCCAGGAAGACCGCCTCGCGGCCCGTGCCGCACGCGAGGTCGAGCGCCCGGCCCGGCCGCCAGCGGGCCACCTGCGCCGCCAGGTACGCGTTCGGCTCCCACAGCCGGCCGCCGCCGGCGGCCTGGTTCACGTACCGTGGCGGACAGAGTGTCGCCCGGCGCCCCAGGCTCTCCAGCAACGCCACCGTCTGCGCGCCCAGTTCCGGCTCGGCGGCCACCTGCACCGTGCGGTCGCGCGGCGGCAGTTCGTTGGTACGCTGCTTGAGCTGGTCGAGCGGGATGTTGACGGCGTCGGCGATGGGGCGCTCGCGGGCCGCCGACGGCTGGCGCGGGTCGAGGAAGCGGCGCGGCTCGAGGTTGACCACGGCCGGCTCTCGGCGGTCGGCATCGCAGGTGTCGTCGTGGGCACGAGTACCGCTCATCGGTCGGTTTCCGGAGGTGGCTGGTCGGCGCCGGGGGACTGCTCGGCACCGGGCGGCGGCTCCGGGTCGTCCGGAGGCCGCGTTCGCCGGGCGTCGAGGAACGCCTGGAGGATCACCTGGGCGGCCAGCGCGTCGCGGCGTCTGGCCCGGCGCCGCCGACTCCAGCCGGTTTCGCTCATGAGCACGTCGGCCTGGTAAGATGAAAGGCGTTCGTCCCACAGCTCGACCGGCAGGGGGCCGCGCCGGCGGAGTTCGTCAGCAAGTGCTTGTGACAGCTTGGCTTGCGGTCCGATGCTGCCGTCCATGTTGATCGGCAGGCCCACCACGATTCCGTGAACCTCGTTCGCGCCGGCCCATTCGATGATCTGGTCGGCGTCGGCGGCGGGGCAGCCCCGGCCGGCCAGCGTGCCGGCCGGCGAAGCGATGCGCTCGCCCACGTCGCACAGCGCCAGGCCGATGCGTTTGCGTCCGTAGTCGACAGCGGCCCAGCGCATGGGGTTGGTTCTCCAGCTCCAGTCGCAGGCGGCGGGCGGGCCGTCCTTGCAAATCCGATTCCCGACGGCGCGAAACAATTGAGAATCTTCCCGGGCTGCCCTTGCCGCGGGCAGATCGCGGATTATACTAGTCCGGTTACCGATGGGCTAATATCCCGCTGCGCGCCCGCGGACCCGGCCGCGGGTGGCGTCCGGCGGCCGGACTATTCACTCAAGAGCGCTGCGACCAACGTGACGGTGGCCAGAAACCCAAGCTTCGCAGCAACCCGACGTAACCCGCCCAGGGTGTTTTGAGACGGTAGTCGAGCACAGGCTTGACCGCGAGGGCTTCCCGTATGGACATCCAGTACGTATGCGACTTCAGCCGATATGGCGACGCGGTTGAAATCCCTAATCTCATCGACATCCAGACCCGCTCCTATGAGCGCTTCCTGCAGCAGGACGTGGAGCCGTCCAAGCGCAAGAATCAGGGGCTCGAAGCGCTGCTGCGCGAGACGTTCCCGATCGAGAGCTACGACGGCAACATGCGGCTCGAATATGTCGACTACCAGCTCGACGAGCCGCGCTATACCCAGGACGAGTGCCGTGAACTGGGCCTGACCTACGGCATGCCCTTCCGCATTCGCGTCCGCCTGCACCGCAAGGACAACGAAGAGGTCAAAGAAGAGCTGATCTACCTGGGCGAGATCCCCAAGATGATCGGCGGCGGCGAATTCATCGTCAACGGCTCGGAGCGCGTCATCGTTTCGCAGTTGCACCGCTCGCCGGGCGTCGATTTCGTCAAGGAGTCCGCCGAGGGTGACCGCGCCCTGCACGCCTGCCGCATCATCCCCGAGCGCGGTTCGTGGATCGAGATCAACGTCACCCGCAAGGACCTGCTGGCGGTGCGCATCGACCAGAGCGCCAAGATCGCGGCCACCACCTTCCTGCGGGCCATGGACGAGAAGTACGGCTCGACCGAGGCGATCGTCAAGGCCTTCTACGATACCAGGAGCGTTTCGGTCCGCAGCCTCAAGCCCGAGATGTGGGCCGCCGCCCCGGTGATCGATCCGGATACCGGCGAGGAGCTGGTGGGGGCCGGGCGGCAGATCGGCGAGGCCCTCAACAAGATCCGCGAGTCGTCGATCGGCAAGGTCGAGGTCATCAGCAAGATGACCGACCCGCTGATCCTCAACACGCTGGCCGAGGACTCGGCCAGCAACCACGAGGAGGCCCTGCTCAAGATCTACGCCCGCCTGCGGCCGGGCAACCCGGTGCAGCTCGACAAGGCCCGCAAGCTCTTCCAGGAGAAGTTCTACGACGAGAACCGCTATCGCCTGGGCCGCGTGGGGCGCTTCCGGCTCAACCGCAAGTTCGAGCAGGGCATCCCGGAGAGCGAGATGGTCCTGCGACCCGAGGACTTCGTCAGCGCGCTGCGCTACCTGCTGGCGCTGCGGGCCGGCGAGGGCCAGGTCGACGACATCGACCATCTGGGCAACCGCCGCCTGCGCACCATCGACGAGCTCGCGTCCGACGAGCTGCGCAAGGGCTTCCTCAAGCTGCAGCGCACCGTCAAGGAGCGCATGAGCCTCAAGGACCCGGACGAGATCGGCAAGGTGGCCGACATCGTCAACACCAAGAGCGTCTCGAGCGCGATCGACTTCTTCTTCGGGCGCAGCGAGCTGTCGCAGGTGGTCGACCAGACCAACCCGCTCAGTCAGCTCACGCACGAGCGGCGGCTCAGTGCCCTGGGGCCGGGCGGGCTGAACCGCAAGCGCGCCGGCTTCGAGGTGCGCGACGTGCACATCAGCCACTATGGCCGCGTCTGCCCGATCGAGACGCCCGAAGGTGTCAACATCGGCCTGATCGCCTCGCTGGGGATCTACAGCTCGGTCGACGAGTACGGCTTCCTCATCACGCCGTATCGCAAGGTGGAGCGCGGCAAGGTCAACGGCCAGATCGTGCGGCTGCGGGCCGACGAGGAGATGAAGGCCACGCTGGCGCCGCCCGA
>CAZRSM010000125.1:0-7869 GCA_964602755.1 uncultured Planctomycetales bacterium | reverse complement strand
TCGCCGCCGTCGGGTCCGCCCTTGGGAACGTACTTCTCGCGGCGGAAGCTGACGCAGCCGTCGCCCCCCTTGCCGCCCCGCACGTAGATGCGGGCACGGTCGACGAACAGCCGGGTTGCGTCACTGTCGCGCGGCATGGTCTCTCACGTCTGCGGGCGGTAGCTTGACCTGCCGACGCGCCGGCCGCAGCGGCGGCGTCCGTCGTCGGCATCAGCGAGTATAGTATCCGGCGGGCGCGTTGGCCGGTATCGGCCGCACCATGGAGCAGCGATGGGCGCAGGACTGTATTTCGCTTCGCCGGCACTGTTGCTGGGCGCCGCGGCGGTGGTCGTGCCGGTGGTGATCCACCTGCTCTTGCGCCCGCGGCCGCGCCGCGTGATCTTCCCACCGGTGGAGATGCTCAGCAGTGCCCTGGCTGCCGGCCAACGTGCCCAGACGTTGCGCAATTACCGGCTGCTGCTGGCGCGCATGGCGCTGCTGGCGCTATTGGCCTTCCTGCTGGCCGGTCCCACCTGCCGGCCGGCCGCCCCCACCGCAACCGGCGACGAGCCGACCGCGTGCGTGGTGATCGTCGACGACTCGTGGAGCCAGCGTTACCAGACCGACGCCGACCGCACGCCGCTCGATGAGCAGCTCGAACAGGCCGCCGAGCTGGTGCGCAGCGCCCGGAGCTGGCCCCAGCCCTCGACGGTCGCCGTCGTGTGGGCCGACCCGGCGCGGCCGGGCTGCGCCCTGCTGCGCGACGTCGACGCCGCGCTCAACGCTCTGCGACCTGACGCCGTGCGTCCGCCTCACGCCCGGCCGCTGGGGGCCGCGTTGCGCCGGGCAGTCGAACTGCTGCAGACCGCCCGCCAGCCGGCGCGGCGGATCGTGGTTTTCACCGACAATGCCCGCCACGCCTGGCGCGACGTCGATCCCGGCCTGCTGACCGGACTGGAGAACCTCGAACTGCTGGTCCGCAGCGCGCGGTCCGAGGGCCGTTCCAATCTGGCCGTGGTGGACGTGCGCGGGCCGCGCGGTCTGCACCCGGCGTCCGCGCCGATCCCGCTGCAGGTCACGGTGCGCAGCGACGGAGCACCGGCCCGCTGCCGGCTGGTGGTGCGCGAGGGGCCGCGCGTCGTGCGGCGTATCGACGAGGTGGAAGTGCCCGCCGGCGCGAGCACCGACGTAAGCATCGTGCTGCCCGGACGCCGGCCGGGCGTCTACGGCCTGACGGTGGCGGTCGAGCCGGACGATCGGCTGGGGTTCGACCAGCGGCGGTACGTCGTGATCCAGGTGGGCCGCAAGCCACGGGCCTGGTTGCTGACAGCCAGCGACCAGCCCGCCGACGATCTGACCGCCCTGCTGGTGAGGAACCTGCTGGCGCCCGAGACACTGCCGAGCGAGCAGCAGCGGGTCGAGCTGGAGGTCTTCACGCCCGCCGAACTGGCCGGCGCCGCCCGGCAGGCCGATCTGCTCACCGAGCGGCGACCCGACCTGATCGTCATGCTGAGCGACCTCGACCTGAACGCCGCCGCCCGGCGCCTGCTGCGCCGGGCGGTCGAGGCCGGCGCCGCGGCGGTGTTGCTGCCGGGCTCACGAGTCGCCGGCCAGGCCGATTGGGCACCGCTGCGCAAACTCCTCAGCGACCAGCCGCCGCGCGTCGAGCAACTCGACGCCGTCCTGAGCATGACCTGGACCGAGCCGCCGGCAGCCGACGGGGGCCTGCGCGAGCTGACTCGTGCGGCGGTGCGGCGACGTCTGCTGGTCGCGCCGGCGGCCGGTGCGCGCGTACTGGCCGAGTACTCCGACGGTAAGCCGGCGATCGTCGCTCGCGCGCTCGGGCGCGGCCGCGTCCTGCTGCTGACGTCCTCCCCCGACCCGGACTGGAGCGAGCTGGGCGTGCGCGCCGCCGGCCTGCTGACCTGGCTGCACCATCTGATGCGCGCCGCTCTCGGCCCGGCCGACCGCACCGCCAGCTTCCTGGCCGGCCAGGTCGACCAGCGACCGTTTGCCGGGTTGCCGGCCCGCGGTCGCGCGCTCGTGCGGCGGACCGACAGCCCGGAGCCGGTGCCCGCCGAATCCGCCCGGCTGGTCGATGGCCGACCGGCCGACGGCTGGCCGACTGCGCAGCCCGGCATCTATGCCGTACACGCCGGCCCGCGCCGACCGGCTGCAGCGCTCTACACGGTCAACTGGCCGGCGGAAGAATCCGACCTCACGGTCGCCAGTGCGGAGCGTCTGGCGCAACTGCTGGGCAGCGGGAACGTGCGCCTGGTTTCCGACGACGACAGCGGCACAGGGCCCGCCACCACCTGGTGGCAACGCCTGCTGACCGACGACCCGGCCGCCGTATTGCCCCTGCTGCTGGTCGGACTGGTATTGCTCGAGATGGCATTGGCGAAGTAGACGCCGGGCAGGACAGCCCGGACGCCGGCCGGAACCGCGGCGCCGATTCGATCGGGGCAGGGTGCTCGCGACCGCCTGTACCAAGTCCGGGGACAGCAGCCCCCGACCGCCGTGCGACGGGCCGCAGCCGGCGGTCATGAAATGTCCGCCTCAGCGCAGCATGTGGATGGCCCGGCCGAAGACACTCTCGGCGGCCTCCATGACCGTCTCGCTGGTGGAGGGGTGCGGGTGGATGGTGAGCGCCAGGTCTTCGACCACGGCGCCCATCTCGATCGCCAGCGCCGCCTCGGCGATCAGGTCGCCGGCGTGCTGGCCGACGATGCCCACGCCGAGCACCGCGTGCGTCTCGGGATCGGCGATCACCTTGGTCAGGCCCTCGGGATGCCCCGTGGCGATGGCCCGCCCGCAGGCGCCCCACAGGAACTTGCCCACCTTGACCGCGCGGCCCTGCTCGGCGGCCTGCTGCTCGGTCAGGCCGCACCACGCCAGCTCCGGACTGGTATAGACCACCGACGGTATGGCCCGCGGCTCGAAGACCGCCGACTCGTCGCCGGCGATGACCTCGGCCGCCACGATGCCCTCGTGCGAGGCCTTGTGCGCCAGCATGGGATTGCCGGTGATATCGCCGATGGCGAAGATGCGCTTGTCGCTGGTGCGGCGCTGGGCGTCGACCTTCACGAACCCCCGATCATCGAGCTGCACCCTGGTGTGCTCCAGCCCGAGGTCGTCGGTATTGGGCCGGCGCCCGACGCTGGAGAGCACCGTCTCGAACAGAGCCGTGTGCGTCTGGCCCTTGTGGCTGTAGGTGACCTCGATGCCCTTGGCCGTGCGGCGCGCCCCTTCGAGCCGGGCCGAGGTCAGCACGCCGGCGAACTGCTTCTTGAGCCTGCTCGCCAGCACGCGCACCAGGTCGGCGTCGGCACCCGGCGCGATCTGGTCCAGCATCTCCATCACCGTGACCTGACTGCCCAGGCCGGCGTATACCTGGCCCAGCTCCAGGCCGATGAACCCGCCGCCCACCACCAGCAGCGTCTTGGGCACCTTTTCCAGCTCCAGGGCGGCAGTCGAGTCCAGGCAGCAATCCGGCGGCAGGACCTTCTCGGGCAGCCGCACGACGCGCGAACCGGTCGCCAGGATGGCGTGCTTGAACCTGATCCGCCCGACCTGCTGCCCTTCGATGCGCACCGTGCGCGAGTCTTCGAACACCGCCCGGCCTCGCACCACGTTGACCGAGCGCTTCCTGGCCAGCGTGTTGATGCCGCCGCAGAGCCGGCTTACGACTTCGTCTTTCCAGGCGCGCACCTGGTCGACGTCGATCCTGGGCTTGTTGAAGCGCACGCCGAAGCGCCTGGCGTCGGCGGCCTGGACCACCAGGTCGGCCACGTGCAGCAGGGCCTTGGAAGGGATGCAGCCCTCGCGCAGGCACACGCCGCCCAGCATGGCGTTTTCGTCGACCAGCGTGACGCTCAGGCCCAGGTCGGCCGCCTTGAAGGCCGCCACGTATCCGCCCGGTCCGCCGCCGATGACCAGCAGTTGGGTTTCTTCGGTCAGTTCCCCTACGACCACGGGTATTCTCCTGTGCGGCGCTGCCGCTGGCCGGCTTTGCGGCCCGCCGCCGGCTTCAGACCAGTGACAACAGATGCAGCGGGTTTTCCAGAGCGTCGATGATCTCGCGGGTGAAGCGCGCCCCGTCCGCCCCGTCGACCACGCGATGGTCGAACGAGAGCGACAGCGGCAGCATCAGGCGCGGCACGATCTGCATCTGCCCGTCCACGACCGGCTGCCACGCCGCCCGCCCCAGCCCGAGGATGCCCACTTCGGGGAAGTTGACCATCGGCGTGACGAACTCACCGCCCAGGGCCCCCACGTTGGTGATCGTGAAGGTCGCTCCCCGCAACTCGGCGATGTCGAACTTGCCGGTGCGCGTCCGCCCGGCCACGTCGGCCAGCTCAGCCGCCAACTGCAACACCGACTTGTGGTCCGCGTTGCGGATCACCGGCACCACCAGGCCGCGCGGCGTATCGACCGCCACGCCCAGATGCACGTACTCCTTGTAGACGATCTCGTCGGCCTGCGGATCGTAGCTGCAATTGAGCATCGGATAACGCCGCAGCGCCCCGGCCACGGCCTTGAGCACGATGGCGGTGGTGGTGATGCGCTGCTGCCCCTCGGGCAACCGGGCGTTGTACTGCTTGCGATAACGCTCCAGCTCGGTCACGTCGGCCTTGTCGCAATGGGTGACGCGCGGCACGCTGAGCCAGGCGCGCGTCATCTGACGCGCGATGGTCTTGCGGATCTGGCTGGGCCGCTCGCGGCGCACCTGGCCGTATTGCGCGAAGTCGGGCAACGGCCCGGCCTCGACCACCACCGGTGTCGCAGCACCCGGCTGCGCCGCAACACCAGCCGCGCCGGCCGGCACGCCACCTTTGGCGAAGCGCTCCACATCCTCTTTGAGCACGCGACCGCCGGGGCCGCTTCCGGGCACCTGGTTGATGTCGACGCCCAGCTCGCGGGCCAGCTTGCGCACCGACGGCGCCGCCGGCACTGGACCACTGCGACGCGCCGTGGAAGCCGGCGGCGCAGCAGCCGGCGCCTGCGCCGGGGCCGGGGCGGGCGCCGCAGGCGGACTCGCCGCGGGCGCCGCTGCCGGCGCCGCGGGCGCCTGGGCCGGCTGTGCCGGCGCGGCATCGGCACCTTCGTGATCCTCTTCGATGACGAACATGACGTCGCCGACGTTTACCACCTGGCCCGGCTCGACGAAGAGCTTCTTGACCACGCCGGCCCTGGGCGACGGTATCTCGACCGCGGCCTTGTCGGTCTCGATCTCGAGCACCGACTGGTTCTCGGCGATCGTGTCGCCCTCCTCGACCAGCACGCTGACCACCTGGCCTTCGTGAATGCCCTCGCCCAGATCGGGTAGCTTGAATTCGAACATCGGGGTCATCCTTGCAGCGCCGGGCGCCGGGGCTCTTGCCGGCTGCTTGCCACTCGCAGCCGCCGTCGGTCCCGCGCGCCGGCGCGACAGTTCCTCCGGCTAAAAGCCCACCGTCTCGACGGCGGCCCGCACGATCCGCGCCGCGTCCGGCAGGTACGCCTTCTCCGTCACGAAGTACGGAATGATCGTGTCGAAACCGGTCACGCGCCTGATCGGCGCTTCGAGATAAAGCAGGCTCTCCTCGACGATGCGGGCTATCACCTCGGCCCCCACGCCGCAGTGCCGCGGGGCCTCGTGGGCCACCAGCACCCGCCCGGTCTTGCGGACCGAAGCGTTGATCAGCTCGACATCCAGCGGCGCCACGCTCAGCAGATCGAGCACCTCGGCGTCGATGCCGTATTCATCGTAGAGCTCCTCGGCGGCTTCCAGCGCCGCCCGCAGCGTGGCGCCGTACGAGATGATCGTCAGGTCGCCGCCGGAGCGGGCCACCACGCCCTTGCCGATCGGCATCGTTTCGGGCTGCGTGGGCACTTCTTCACGAAACGCGCGGTAAAGCGCCTTGGGCTCAAAGAAGATCACCGGATCGGGCGAAAGAATCGCCTCGCGCAGCAGAGCCCGCGCGTTGCGCGGGCCGGAAGCGATGACCACCTTCAGGCCGGCCAGATGAGCGTAGGTCGCCTCGGGGGCTTCGCTGTGGTGTTCGATGGCCCGGATGCCCCCGCCATAGGGCATGCGGATCACCAGCGGGCAGGTATAACGCCCGCGCGTCCGGTTGCGGAACCGCCGCACGTGCCCCTCGATGTGGTGGAAGGCCGGGAAGGAGAAGCCGTCGAACTGCATCTCGCAGATGGGCCTGAAGCCGCGGAAGCACAGGCCGATGGCGGTACCGACGATGGCCGCCTCGGCCAGGGGCGTGTCGATGACGCGCTGCTCGCCGAACTCCTGGTACAGTCCGTCGGTGACGCGGAACACGCCGCCGTCGACGCCCACGTCTTCGCCCATCACGAGTATGTCGGGATCCTCGCGCATGGCCTCGGCCAGCGCCAGGTTCAGGGCCTGCACCATGGTCATTTGCGACACGGTCGGCTCGGGCGACGACATGGCCGAGCGGGGTTCGATGCCGGCGACGCTCATACCACCTCCTTCTCGCGGCGCTGGGGCTTGGGCATGGGCTGCTCGAGCGCGATGCGCAACTCCTCGGCCTGCCGCTGGAGGTCGGGAGTCGGCTCGGCATACATGTACTTGAACATGTCGAACGGGTCGTGGCGGGTGTTCTCGTAACGCTCGATGGCCGCGTCGATCTCGGCGTCGATCTCGGCCCGCAAGGCGGCTTCGGCCTCGTCGTCGAGCAACCCTTTGTCAATCATGTATTTGCGGAAACGCACCAGCGGCTCGCGGGCTTCCCACGGCTTGACTTCCTCCTCGCTGCGGTACTTGCGCGGATCGTCGGCGGTGGTGTGCATCGCCAGGCGGTAGGTGATCGCTTCGATCAGGCTGGGGCCTCCGCCGGTGCGGGCCTTTTCGGCGGCCTGGCGCATGGCGACGATGACCGCCAGGATGTCGTTGCCGTCGACCTGGAGTCCGTCGATGCCGTAGGCCAGGGCCTTCTGGGCCAGCGTCTGCGAAGCGGTTTGCTTGTGCCGCGGCAGCGATATGGCCCAGTGGTTGTTCTGAATGACCATCACCAGCGGCACCTGATAGACCGTGGCGAAGTTCATCGCTTCGTGGAAATCGCCCTGCGAGGTGCCGCCGTCGCCCACGAAGCAGGCGCATATCGTGTTGTCATTACGCAACTTGCAGCCCCAGGCCACCCCGGTGGCGTGCTGGCACTGCGACGCGATCGGCACGCACGGCGGCAGGTCGTTGACGTCTTCGGGCGGGCTGGCCCCCTGCTCGGAGCCCCCCCACCAGAACAGGATCTTCTCCAGCGGCCAGCCGCGATAGAGATGTGCCGGAACCTCGCGATAGCTGGGCACGAACCAGTCCTCCGGCTCGAGCACGTAGGCCACGCCGAGCGGGGTGGCCTCCTGTCCGCGGCAGGGCGCGAAGGTCCCGATGCGGCCCTGGCGCTGCAGCAGCAGGCAGCGCTCGTCGAACATGCGCGCCAGCAGCATGTAGCGATAAAGCTTCTTCAGGTCCGCGTCGGGAATGTCGGGCTCCAGCTCCCGATCGAGATTCCCCTCGGCGTCGAGTACGGACAGCCACTCGACGCGACACGGCAAATCGATAGTCTCACGTGGCACGGTAGGTCCTCTGGCTGTTTTTGGAAGCCGGCGCGGCCCGTTTCACCCCTTGCGCCGGTCGGGGTATTGTAGTAATGGGCGCGCCGCGTGCCAACCGGCCCCCGGGAGACCAACCGATGAACGCCAACCAGCACCGCCGACACGCTCCGTATCGCACCGACCTGCCGACGTGCTTGCGCGCCGCCTGCTGGCTCTGGACTGCGGCCGCAGTCGTCGCTCTGGCGGCCGCCTGCGCCACGGCCACCGCCGGCCCGGACGGCCAGCCGCCGGCCGCCCGGCCCGTCATCCTGATCTCGCTCGACA
>CAZRSM010000124.1:0-7277 GCA_964602755.1 uncultured Planctomycetales bacterium | reverse complement strand
CGGCCGACAGCCGTGCGGCACCCAGCGTATGGCAGCGCTCCCTCACTCCCTGATCCCGGTTCCCTGAATCCCTCCCCGTCCCCCCGCTCAGGGGGGACTTACAGGGGGGTCGCAGCCAGCGGATACACGCCGCCGGCGGATAGCCGTGCCGCCGCCAATTCGTGCTCACGGCCGAGACGGCCGTGCCACGCGGCCACGTTGCGTGACCAATTCGCCATTCGGCATTCTTCATTCTCTTTGCCGTCCGGCCTTTCTTGCCCACTTGCTATTGCCCCCCGACGGCCGATCGTGCTACAAAACCTCGGGCCGTGGCCGCGGCGGCCGGTGGGGCGGCCGGAGCGCGGCCCGATGCACAGCCGTTTTGCCGGTCAAGCGCAGCCGACAGCAGCCGGGATGGTGCCGATGCTATTCGACCAGTTGGGACACACCTGCGTGGTGGGCATGCAGTGGGGCGACGAGGGCAAGGGCAAGGTCGTCGACTGCCTGCTCGACCGCTTCGACGTGGCCGTGCGCTACAGCGGCGGCGCCAACGCCGGGCACACCATCGTCGTCGAAGACGTCAAGTTCGCCCTGCACCAGTTGCCCTCCGGCGTACTGCACGAAGACGTGCTCAGCGTGATCGGTTGCGGCGCGGTGATCGACCCGGCGGTGCTGCTGGGCGAGATCGAGCTGCTGCGCAGCCGCGGGGTCGACATCAGCGACCGCCTGCGCATCAGCGACCGCTGCCACCTGGTCTTCCCCTACCACCGCAAGCAGGATGTCCTGGCCGAACGCATCGCGCCGGCCGGCGGCAAGATCGGCACCACCGCCCGCGGCATCGGCCCGTGCTATGCCGACAAGGTGTCGCGCCGCTGGGGCATCCGCATCTGCGAGCTGTACCAGCCCGAGCTGTTCCGTAAACGGCTCACCAGCATCGTCTCGCACAAGAACATGTACCTGGCCTCGCTCTACGACGACCGCGAGCCTTTCGATCCCGTGCGTCTGACCGAGGAATACCTGACCTTCGCCGAACAGTTGCGGCCCTTCGTATGCGACGTGGCGGTCGAGCTGGCCGAGCTGATGGCCGCCGGCCGGCGCGTGCTGTTCGAGGGCTCCCAGGGGGTGATGCTCGACATCGACCACGGCACCTACCCCTTCGTCACCAGCACCACCACGGCGGTGGGCGGCGCCGCCGCCGGCGCCGGCGTGCCGCCCAATCGCATCCAGGACACGCTGGGCGTGGTCAAGGCCTACACCACGCGCGTGGGCGAAGGCCCCATGCCGACCGAGCTGGACGACGAGGTCGGCGAAACGATCCGCCAGCGCGGCCACGAGTTCGGCACCACCACCGGCCGCCCACGGCGCTGCGGCTGGTTCGACGCCGTGGCGACGCGCTACGCCGCCACCATCTGCGGCCCCAGCTACCTGGCGCTGATGCACCTGGACACGCTGTCGGGCTTCGACGAGCTGAAGATCTGCGTGGCCTACCGCTGCCAGGGCACCAAGCTGAACCATTTCCCGGCCGATGCGTATACACTGTCGCAGGTCGAACCGATCTACGAAACGTTGCCCGGCTGGGACGAAGACCTCCGCGATTGTCGCAGCTACAGCGAGTTGCCGGCGGCGGCGCGGCGCTACGTCGAGGAGATCGGGCGACGCGTAGGCGCTCCGGTCGGCATGATCAGTGTCGGACCGCAGCGCGACCAGACGATCTACCTGGAGGCAGCGAGCTGATAAACGATGGGCAAACCGGCCCCCCTCGATCCGCAGCAAGTTCTGGGACTTCCCCGCCAGGCTCTGCCGCGCCACGTCGCCATCATCATGGACGGCAACGGGCGCTGGGCCCAGCAGCGCGGCCTGCCGCGCATCGAGGGCCACCGCCACGGCTCCGAGGCGGTGCGTGAAATCGTCACCCAGTGCGCCCGACTGGGCCTCGAATGCCTCACGCTGTACAGCTTCAGCATCGAGAACTGGAAACGCCCGCGCGACGAGGTCGAGGGCCTGATGGAGCTTTACGCCCACTATCTGGCCCGGGAACGCCCGACCATCATCGAAAACGACATCCGCCTGGTGCAGATCGGCCGCCGGGCCGGGCTGCCCGACAGCGTGCTGCGCGAGCTCGACAAGACCGTGGCCGCCAGCGCCGCCAACCGCGGCATGGTGCTGTGCCTGGCGCTCAACTACGGGGCACGCAGCGAAATCGTCGATGCCGTACGCCACATCGCACAGCGCGTCGCCGCCGGCGAACTGGCGCCCGACCAGATCGACGAACAGACCATCGACCAGGCGCTCTACACCGCCGGCCTGCCCGACCCCGACCTGGTGATCCGCACCGGCGGCGAGCTGCGGGTCAGCAACTTCCTGCTCTGGCAGATCAGCTACGCCGAACTCTACGTCACTCCCACCTTCTGGCCCGACTTCCGCAAAGACGACCTGTACGCCGCCTTGCGCGACTTCGCCCGCCGACAGCGGCGCTTCGGCGGCGTCGAGGCGGCCTCGCGGCCTTGAGCGCGGGCGGGGACTGACGGTGCACCGGGGAACCGAAGATGACCACGCCGCTGGAATCCACGCTGCTGCTCGGAGCCGACGGCGGAGCTACCGAAATCAAGGTCCACGCCGTGGCCTGCGACGAGCGGGGCCGCTTTGCTCTGCGACCCGAATCGGCCAGCCGCCTCTACGAGCCCTGTGAGGATTTCACCCCCGTGCCGCTCGACGAACAACTGGCCCAGCACGCCACCCGCGCCATCCAGCTCACCGGCGCCGAACGCCGGCAGGCCGATCAGTGGATCAGCGCCGCCGTCGAGGCGATCGTCGAGGTGGCGCGGCGCTGCGGCGGCTCGCGCGTGTGCCTGGGCATCGGCATGCCCGGCCTCAAGACCCCCGACCGGCGCGGCATCGCCGTGATCAACAACGGCCCGCGCATCCCGGATTATCTCGACCGGCTCGAAGCCGCGCTGGCGGCCCGCGGCGTCGCGCTGGCAGGCCCGGTGAGCGAGCTGGGCAGCGACGCCGACTATTGCGGCCTGGGCGAGCAGTATGCGGCCGATGGGCTGCTGCGTGACGTCGAGCACGCCTACTACGTCGGCTGCGGCACCGGCATCGCCGACGCGCTCAAGCTGCGCGGCGAACTGGTGCCCTTCGATGAGGCCAAAGACTGGCTGATGAAGGCCTGGCAGATACCCAGCTCGCTGGGGCCGACCTTCGAAAAACTGGTAAGCGCCAAGTCGCTCAACGAGGTCTACGCCAATCTGCTGGCCGGCCGCGGCCGATCCGCGCCGGGCTTTCCCGAGCAGGCTGCCGCCGCGGGCGAACCGCTGGCCCGCGGCTGGATGGGTACGGCGGCGCTGGTGCTGGCCGAGCTGATCTTCGAGCGTATCAGCACCATCCGCGACGGACGCCAGGCCACCGCCGCCCGCGGGCCGGCCTACGCCCGGCTGCGCGTCGATCACCCCTACCGCGGCATCCTGCTCGAGCGCGTGGTCATCGGCCAGCGCCTGGGGTTGATCTACGCCGAGCCGGTCTACCGCGAGGTCTTCGCGGACAGGCTCGAGGCCTACCTGGCGGCTCTGGTTGCCACGCTGGGCGACGAGCAGATGCAGGCGGCCCTGCTGGTAGCGCCCCGGCGACTGCGGCCCGGCTTTCTGGCCGCCTCGCGTCTGCGGGCCGCCCCGGCCCTCGGCGCGGCCGTCGCCGCCGCCCACGCCGCCGGCGGATAGCCGTGCCGCCAATGGACAGCCGTGCCGCCAACCGTCCCCCCTTTCAGGGGGACAGGGATTGAGGGAACAGGGATTAGGGGATTGAGGGAACACCGCTCGGCGGCGCGCTCAACCGTCCCCCCTCTCAGGGGGGACTTGCAGGGGGGTCAAAGCCGGCGAATGCGTGCCACCAACGGATAGCCGCGCCGCGAGCATGGCGCCACCAATTCGCCATTCGCCATTCGGCATTCTTCATTCGCGGCAACTGTGCCGGGTACCGGCCACGCTGCGACGGTCACTTTTCACTTTGCATTCTGCACTGGAGTCTCCCCCCCAAACCCCTCCCTGGAAGGGCGGGGAGTTGCGCGGCACCCAACGCCGCAGCCGCCTCGGCAAGCTGCTGGCAGGGCTATAACATGGACGGGCCAACCGCCCCGGGCCGGCGCCTGGTGCTGGATGGCGACAGTCTCACTCGATAAGCTCGTTGGCAACGCAAGGTTCTGAGTCATGACCAAACGACGTTCCACCAGGGGCAAGCGCAGGGGGCGCTCGCGCGGTGCCGGCCGGCAGGTCGCCGTCGGCGCAGCAGTGGCCGCATTAGTTCTGGCCGCCGCCGGCGGCTTGTGGTGGGTCCAGCACAACCAGCCGCCCGCCGCGGCGCCGGTCGCGGTCGGACCTGACCGGAGCCAGGGCAACCCGCCCGCCGATGCCCCGTCAGGCAGCGGCCAGGCTGCCAGAGCCCCCGACGCAGCCGCCACCCCCGCCGCGCAGATCGACCTCGGGGCCCAGGGCCAGCCGGTCTTTGCGCCGCAAGCGGCGGCCGGCGCCAACGTCCTGCTGATAACCCTCGATACGACCCGTGCCGATCGTCTCGGCTGCTACGGCAACCAGGAGATCGAGACGCCGGCGCTCGATGCGCTGGCCCGCGGCGGCGTGCTGTTTACCAACGCGGTCGCGGTCTCGCCCACCACGCTGCCGTCGCACACGTCGATCCTCACCGGCCTCTACCCGGCCCACCACGGCGTGCGTGCCAACGGCGTTTTTCGCCTGGACCAGCAGACCACCACGCTGGCCGAGGTGCTCAAGCAGGCCGGCTACCGCACCGCGGCGGTCGTCTCGGCCTACGTGCTCGATCGCCAGTTCGGGCTGGCGCAGGGCTTCGTGCGCTACTACGACGATCTCTCGCACGAGCCGCAGCCGCTGCGCCGCCACTACCAGGAGCGCAAGGCCGACCGCGCCACGCGCAAGGCCATCGAGTATCTGCGCAACCTGGCCGATCAGCGCTTCTTTCTGTGGGTGCACTACTTCGACCCCCACAAGGAGTACCAGCCGCCGCAGCCCTTCGCCGACAAATACGCCGACAACCTCTACGACGGCGAGATCGCCTTCGTCGACCATGAGCTGGGCCGTCTGCTCGAAGTGCTGCACGAGCTCCAACTCGACGACCGCACGCTGGTCGTGGTCGTCGGCGATCATGGCGAGAGCCTCGGCCAGCACGGCGAGCCCACCCACGGCTACCTGGTCTACCAGCCCACCCTGCACGTACCGCTGATCATGCGCTGTGGCGACAAGCTCGGCGCCGGCGTGCGGATCACGCAGCGCGTCAGCCAGGTGGACATCGTGCCCACCGTCCTGGGCCTGCTGGGCCTCGAACCACCGCCCGACCTCGACGGCCGCGACCTCACCCGCAGCGGCCCCGGCGGCCGGGCGGTCTACTTCGAGAACCTGCACGGCACCATGGGCTTCGGCTGGGCGCCACTGGCCGGTGCTTACGCCGGGCCGCTCAAGTACATCCACGGCCCCAAGCCGGAGTTGTACGACCTCGAGGCCGATCCGGCCGAGCAGCACAACCTCGGCAGCGACCGGCCGGCGATCGCGGCGGGCTTCAAGCTCCTGCTGGGTCGAGTCTTCGGCGACGACCTGGCAGCGCTGGCCCAGGTGCGCCCCACCGTCAAGCCCGGCGCCGCCGAGCTGCGCAAGCTGGAGGCCCTGGGCTACGTGGGCGTGGGCTCGGCCGACGAGCAGCGCAGCGGAGCACTGCCCAACCCGCGCGACATGATGGCCGCGATGACCGAGACCGAGCAGGCCGCCGACCCGCTGCTGCCGCCCGAGCAGACCATCGCCCGGCTCGAAGCGGTGGTGGCCAGATACCCCGACTTCTTCCCGGCCTGGCGCTATCTGGGCGACGCCTGCCGCCAGGCCGGCGAGCTGGCCCGCGCCGGTGAGGCTTACGAAAAGTGCCTCGACCTGCGCCCGGGGCTGCCCGACACGCAGTACATGCTGGCACTGGTGCGGGCCAACCAGTCGCGCAGTGCCGAGGCGATCGAGATCCTCACCAGGCTGGTGCAGCGCTACCCCGATCACCTGATGGGGCGCTATCTGCTGGGCACGCTGCTGGCCCGCCAGAGCCGCTACGAAGCAGCCATCGAGCACTTGCGGCGGGCTTTCGAGCTGGACCCGCGTTACAAGCAGTGCATCGCCAACCTGGTGGCCGCCTATCGCGCCGCCGGCCACGAGCAGGAGCTGCTGGGCGTTCTGCGCAGCTATCTTTCGCGCAACCCCGACGCCACCCGCGTGCGGCTCGAGCTGGTCAAGCTGCTCTCGCAGCGCAAGGACTTTCTGGGCGCCAGCGCCATCCTGGCCGCCGGCGTGCGCGCGTTGCCCGACGACGGCGAGCTGGCCAGCCAGTACGCCCTGTTTCTGGCCAACTGTCCCGACCCCAAGCTGCGCGACCCGCTCAAGGCACTCAAGGTAGTCGAGTCATACTGCCAGCGCGTGGCCGAGCCCAACGCCGGGGCGATGCTCACGCTCACTTCGCTGCTGGCTCACACGGGGCGCTTCGACGACGCGCTGGCCACCGCCCGCCGCGGCCGCGAGCTGGCCATCAAGCAGGGCGACACCAAGGCGCAGAAGTCGCTGGAACGCCTCATCAGCCGCCTTCAGCGCGTGCGCCAGAAACAACCCCCCGGCCCATAGCGGTCGCCCGCCGCGAGACGCCGCCAGCGGCTGGCCGCGCGCCGCCGTGATCGTGGTGGGCGGTACCCAGCCTGCGGGGAGGGACGAAGGGACGCAGGGAGAGGGATTGAGGGAACAGGGATTGAGGGATTGAGGGGCTGCATCCGGCGGGCGGCGCGGCGGTCCGCCGGCGGTTCGTGTTGGCGGGCGCGGAGCCGCTTGCAGGGGGGGCATTGCCCACCATCCTGCTCCGCAGGCCGCTTGTGTTCGCCGGCTTCGACCCCCCTGTAAGTCCCCCCTGGAAGGGGGGACGGGCGCACCGGGTGCTCGCCGCAATCGTGGTGGCCGGTGCCCAACCTTGCCCCTTGGCGCCCTTGGCGTCCTTGGCGTTCCTTGGCGTCCTTGGCGGTCCTTGGCGGTCCTTGGCGGTCTTCTCGGCGTCTTGGCGGCGTCTGGCGGACGTACCCGTGCTGCGTTCGTGGTGAGCATTGCCCACCCTACGGAAAAGGGACGCAGGGACGCAGGGACGTAGGGACGAAGGGACGGAGGGGTAGGCGCGCTTGCCGTTCCTTGGCGGTCTTGGCGTCCTTGGCGGTCTTCTCGGCGTCTTGGCGGCGTCTGGCGGACGTACCCGTGCTGCGTTCGTGG
>CAZRSM010000123.1:0-1776 GCA_964602755.1 uncultured Planctomycetales bacterium | reverse complement strand
TGCGGCGCCGGCGACTGGCCCGCGCGGGAGACGTGCCGGACGAGCGGGCCGAAGATCGGCACTCGGTGCTGGCCAGCCGACTGTTCGTGCTGCTGTGGGGCGTGGTGCTGGCGGGCATGGCGTTTCTGGCGAAGCTGGCCTCGGAGCACTATCCCTCGATACTCGATCTGGCCCTGGCGATGGCCGGCTACGCCGGCGGGGCGCTGCTGGCCGGCTTTGCGCTCTCTTTTCTGCGGACAGGCGTCGACGGCCGGGGCTTCATGTACTCGGGGCCGCTGTCGGTGATGTGCGTCTTCGCGATGGTCTGGCACCAGCCCTGGACGCGCCCGGTGTGCATCGCCTCGGCGGCAGTGCTGGCCGGTGTGTGGTTCTGGCAGATTCTGCGCGAAAAGCCGGTGCCGCAGCAGCGCTGGTGGCGCTGGCGCGCGGTGCAGACGCTGATCCTGGTGGCCGGGTTGGCGCTGATGCTGTGGCTCAACTTCTACGGCTACTGGACGCAGACCGGCCCCGAGGGGGAGCAGGTCATCCGCAGCATCGCCTGGCCGTGGTACGTGCCGATCGGCAGCACGATCGCTTTCGTCTGGGGCTACCTGCTGGCCCGCCAGCGCCCCCCGGCCGAGCCGGCGACGAATTGAACCTGCGCCGACGTGCATTTTGCGGCGCGGCGCATATAATCGTCGCCTAATGCAGTGACAGCGAATCGTCGGTTCGGCTGACAGCGCGGCGGTCGAACCGCCCATACCCCAAGGCAGTCAGGAAGAACAGACAATGGCTAAGCAACGTGTCGTCGTGGTGGGTGGCGGGCTGGCCGGCTTGGCGGCGGCCATGAAGCTCGCCGAGGACGAGATCGCGGTCGATCTGATCAGCATGGTCCCGGTCAAGCGCAGCCACAGCGTCTGTGCCCAGGGCGGGATCAACTGCGTCAACAAGTTCACTCGTGCCCAGGGTGACACCGAGTGGAATCACTTCGACGATACCGCCTACGGCGGCGAGTTCCTCAACAACCAGCCGCCGATCAAGGAAATGGCCGACTGGGCGCCCCGCATCATCGACCTGCTCGATCGGCTGGGCGTGCCCTTCAATCGTTCAGACGAGGGTAACCTGGCCGTGCGGCGCTTCGGCGGCACGCTGTACAAGCGCACCGTCTACGCCGGCGCTTCGACCGGCCAGCAGTTGCTCTACGCCCTCGACGAGCAGGTGCGCCGCCACGAGG
Organism: uncultured Planctomycetales bacterium; assembly: GCA_964602755.1. GTDB lineage: Bacteria > Planctomycetota > Phycisphaerae > UBA1845 > Fen-1342 > JALSRY01. The sequence continues at coordinate 563 of CAZRSM010000123.1, read as the reverse complement.
CCGCCGGCCGGATCACCAAGTACGAGTTCTGGGAGTTTCTCGGCCCGGTGCTCGACGAGAACGGCGTCTGCCGCGGCTGCGTGGCCCAGGACATGTTCTCGCTCGAGATCAAGGCCTTTCCGGCCGACGCGGTGATTCTGGCCACCGGCGGCTGCGGCCTGATCTTCGGCAAGTCGACCATGTCGATGGTCTGCACCGGCGGGGCCAACGCCCGGGCCTACAAGGCCGGGGCCATCTACGCCAACGGCGAGTTCGTGCAGGTGCACCCCACGGCGATCCCCGGGGCCGACAAGCTGCGGCTGATCAGCGAAGGGGCCCGCGGCGAAGGCGGGCGCGTGTGGGTGCCGCGCGATCCCAAGGACACGCGTCATCCCACGCAGATACCCGAGTCGGAGCGCTACTACTTCCTGGAAGAGCGCTATCCGACCTACGGCAACCTGGTGCCGCGCGACATCGCCACGCGCGAGATCTTCGCCATCTGCAAGGAAGGACGCAGCGTCGACCCCAACACCTACGCCGTTTATCTCGACCTGACCGAGCAGGCCACCGGGATCAAGCGCGAG
>CAZRSM010000122.1:0-3175 GCA_964602755.1 uncultured Planctomycetales bacterium | reverse complement strand
ACCGGCACCGGCGGCTTCAATCAAGCGGCGCCGGCGGGCGTCAATCGTCTTCGTACTTCTCCAGCCGCTTCCTGTAACGGTCGCGCTCTTCCTTGTAGCGCTTGCACTTGCGCTTGCACTCGGCCTTTTCTTCTTCCAGCTCCTGGACCTCGTCCTCAAGGTGGCGGATGTAGCCGTAGGCCTTGCGCAGCTCGGCCCTGGCCTCGTCCAGCGTCCGCGGATCGGGCACGCGGCTGCTGTCGACGCGCTCGTGGCCGACGTTGCCGATCTCGATCCGCTCCGGGGCCTTGACCGAAACGCAGCCGCCGAGCCACAACAGGGCGACCGTCAGCGTCGCCAGGCAGATGACCGGGCGTAGACTCATGGGTGTGACCTCCCGCTGTGGTTGGGTTTGTTGATATGATCCGACAACGCGGCCGGTTCGTCAAAGCAATTGTGCATCCAGACACCCGACCGGCCGCATGGTTGACCGGTCGCCGCGGCGAACCGCGCAGTACCAGCGCTGAGACGGGCAGACAGCTCATGCAGGGTAGACTCGTGGTTGCGATCCTCGGCTGCACTGCCTCGGGCAAGGGCGGCCTGGCGCGCGCCCTGGCCGGTGAGCTGGACGCCGAGATCCTCAGCGTCGATTCGATGAAGGTCTACCGCGGCATGGACATCGGCACGGCCAAGCCGACGCCCGAGCAGCGCGCCGCGGTCGCTCACCACCTGATCGACGTCGCCGACCCGTGGGAGGCCTTCAGCGCGGCACGTTATGTCGAGCTGGCCGACGCGGCGGTCGACGCCGTGCACGCCCGCGGCCGGCCGGTGGTGGCGGTGGGCGGGACGGTGCTGTATTTCAAGTGCCTCTACGAGGGCATGTTCGCCGGCCCCTCGGCCGACCCGGGAATCCGGGCCGAGTTGCGCCGGCGGGCCGCGGCGGAAGGCTCGGCGGCCCTGCACGCCGAGCTGGCGCGGGTCGATCCCGAGGCCGCCGGGCGGATCCATCCCAACGACCTGCGGCGGATCGAGCGGGCGCTCGAGGTCTACCGGCTGACCGGCCAGCCGATCAGCGCGCTGCAGCGCCAGTGGGACCGCGATCGCTTGCGCCGGCCGGACTGGCAATGGGTGCTGATCGGACTGCGCCGGCAGCGCGAGGACGCAAGCAGCCGTATCAACGCCCGGGTCAGGCAAATGGTCGCCGCCGGCCTGATCGACGAGGCCAGGCGCATCTGGAGCGATCCGCGCGGGGTGAGCCAGCAGGCCCGCCAGGCGGTGGGCTATGCCGAGCTGTTCGCGCATTTCGAGGGACGTTGCTCGCTGGAAGACGCCATCGAGCGCATCAAGATAGACACGCGCCACCTGGCCAAGCAGCAGCGCACGTGGCTGCGACGCTTCGGGCAGATAAGATGGATCGACGTATCGCCCGAGACGGAGTTGGAGAAGATACTCGAACAGGCCCGCGCCATCGTCAGGCAGGCCACCGAGGGCTGATGCAGTGAGCGGGACAGGCGGTCTGGAGTTCCGCGCGAGCCGGAGCCTGGCCTGCCCTGCCCTGCCCTGCCCTGCTGCCTTCGTGCCCGAGTACCGGCGTTTCCACACCTTGCATCCGTGAGGCGATCACATGCTACGCGAGCTGGTAGAGCGTAACCGCAGTTGTCGGCGTTTCCGGCAGGACGAGCGCATCGCGCCGCAGACGCTGCGCGAGCTGGTCGAGCTGGCGCGGCTGTCGGCGTCGGCCGCCAATCTCCAACCGCTCAAGTACCTGCTGATCAGTACGCCGGAGGATTGCGCCCACGTGTTTGCGCACCTGGCGTGGGCCGGCTACCTGGAGGACTGGCCCGGGCCGGCCGAGGGCGAGCGCCCGGCCGCCTACATCGTCATTCTGGGCGACACGACGATCAGCCCGCGCTTTCACTGCGACCACGGCATCGCCGCCCAGAGCATCCTGCTGGGCGCAACCGAGCGCGGGCTGGCCGGCTGCATCATCGGCTCGATAAGGCGCGACGAGCTGCGGGCCACCCTGGGCATCGACGCGCGCTACCAGATCCTGCTGGTGCTGGCGCTGGGCCGGCCGGCCGAGACGATCATCCTCGAGACCGTCGGCCCCGACGGCGACATCCGCTACTGGCGCGACGAGCAGGGCCGCCACCACGTGCCCAAGCGGCCGCTGGACGAGATCATCGTCGAGCTGCCCGCCGGCCGGGGGCGCGCTCAGGGCTGATGGAACAGCACGTCGGCCGGTATCTCGCGCCGCTCCATGTCCGGCCCCTGGTACTCCACCTTGAGCAGCTCGCTCCCCCCGGCCTCGAAGAAGGTCACCTCGATGGGATGCATCCCGGCCTGCAGCAGTACCGGGCCGGGGACGGTCTGGCGGCCGTGCAGGCCATCGTTGTCGACCACCGTCTGGTCGTGGATGCGCAGGCGGCTGCCGTCGTCCGAGGTGAGATAGAAGGTGTAGAGCCCGGGCCTGTCGATGCGGATCAGCCCGTGGAAACGCAGGGCGAACATGTCGTCGCGCTTGCGGACCGCCAGGTCGAAGGTCTCGCAGGTGCCGCTGGCGACCGGCTCGAGCTGGTCGAATCCGGGCACGAAGCGCCAGTTTCCTTCGTAGTACTCGTAGCGCAACTGGGGCCGCGCATCGGGCACGCTCACCGCGTCGATCAGGGCGAGCCGGCGGAACTCGTAGCTGGCTATGAGACTGGTGCGCCCGTTGGGCAGCCAGGTGCGGGCCTTGAGCACGGCTGACTTCTCCAGCGGCACCGGCCCGGTGTAGGTGTACGATTGCGGGGTCGGGTCGCTGCCGTCGAGCGTGTAGCGCACGATCCCGAAACCCAGCGGGTTGTGCAACCGCACCCTGGTCGACTTCTTGAAGACCCGCTCGGCCGTCAGGCACTCCGGCGGCGCGATGAAGTAGGTCACGCCCAGGGCGTCCAGCCGGCGATAGTGCGTCTGCATGCGCCGCAGGAAATCCTCGTAGTTGCGCAGCCGCTTGGGCGTCCAGCCCACTTCGGCCAGGGCGCTCAGCCGCGGGAACACCTGCCAGTCGATGCGGTTCTGCGCCGCGTGCTCGGTCCACATGTTGCCTTCCAGCCCCAGCACGTGCCGGGCCTGCTCGGGCGTGAGCTCGGTCGGCGTCGGCTCGAAGCTGTAGCAGCGCTCCAGCGGCAGGTAGCCCATGAAGACCGGCTCGCCC
>CAZRSM010000121.1:0-10148 GCA_964602755.1 uncultured Planctomycetales bacterium | reverse complement strand
TGGACCCCGCGGTTGCGGCAGTTCGGTGCCGACGGCAGCCACACCGGCTGGGCGTCGCAGGAGTTCGCCAGCAAGTACCTGGCGCTGCTCATCCTCGAACAGCAGGCGCAACGCGCCGCCCAGACGGTCATCACCGAGCGGCACCCGCAGCCATCCGAACAAGGTAACTGACAGTCAGACGGCACTCTTGAGAGGCACAGCAATGGGTACGGTTGCCAGAATCATCGAGAAGAAGGGTTCGAGCGTCTACAGCATCGACGCCGAACGGAGCGTGCTCGACGCGGCCCGCCTGATGAACGAGCGCCGCGTAGGGGCCCTGGTGGTGGTGCGTGGCGAGAAGGTGGTCGGCATCTTCACCGAACGCGACATCCTCAACCGCGTGGTGGCCCAGCAGCGCGACCCGGCCGACACCAAGGTGGCCGACGTCATGACCAGCCCCGTGACCTGCGCTTCGCCCGACGCGACCCGGGCCGAATGCCGCCACGTGATGCGCACCAAGCGCATCCGCCACCTGCCGGTGGTCGACAACGAGAAACTGGTCGGCATCGTGTCCATCGGCGACCTGGTCGAAGATGACGCCGCCGCCCAGCAGCAGGTCATCGAGCACCTCTACGAATACATGAACATCGAGTGGAAATAGCCCGGCGCACGCGGACCGGGGCTGTCGGGGCGACCTGCGCGACGCTATGCTGATCGGCACCTGCGTGTCCTGTTCGATCAGCGATGAACACAGACTTCGCGCCCCCACCCCGTCCGCCGGCGCCACTGCTGCCGATCGTAACCGCTTTCGCCGCGGGCATAGTGCTGTCTGAAGTCAGCGGGCCGCTGCCCGCCGCGGTATGCCGCGGCGCCCTGGCACTGGGGGCCCTGAGCCTGGCTGCGGCAGCCGGCGTGGGCCGGAGCGGACACCGCCGGGTCGCCCTGGCCCTGGTCTGGCTGACGGCGCTGACCGCCGGCATCCTGCGACATCAGTCCGCCGTCGACTTCGGACCCGACCACATCAGCCACTTCGCAGCCGACGATCCGGCCCTGGTGCGCATCACCGGCCAGGTGCTGACCCGCCCACGGACCGACCCCGGCCGGCACCGCAACCCGTTTCTGCCCTACGAGCCGTCGCCGCGGACGCGCTTCCTGCTTTCGGCCCGCACCTGGCACACCCCCGACCGCCGCCTGCCGCTGAGCGGCACGCTGCAGGTCACCGTCAAGGAGGCCCCGCTGTCGCTGCGCCCCGGCGATCTGGTGACCATTACCGGCTATCTGCACCGGCCGCCGGAGCGGCGCAATCCCGGCCAGCCCGATTGGCGCCGCTGGTATCGGCTGCGGGGGATACACGCTCTGCTGACGACCGACTCGGCCGCGCTGATCGAGACGCACGCCAGTCCGCCCGGCCCGCGACGCTGGCTCGACGAAGCGCGCCGCCGGGCCACGGCCGCCCTGCTCGATCCGCTGGCCGCCGATCCCGACGACCGCACCCGGCAACTGCTCGACGCCATGGTGCTCGGGCAGCGTTCGGCCGCCGGCCGGGCGCTCGACGAGGCCTTCCTGCGCACCGGCGGCCTGCACTTCCTGACCGTCAGCGGTTTTCACGTAGGCGTCCTGGCCGGCACGGTGTGGCTGGTGGTGCGGCGACTGTTGCGCCGCCGGGCCGCGACCGCGGCGCGCGTCACGCTGCTGGTACTGGCGCTCTACCTGCTGCTGGCCGAGCCGCGGGCGCCGGTCTGGCGGGCTACGCTGATGGCCGCCGCCCTGTGCCTGGCGCACCTGTTCAAGCGCCCGGCCTGTTCGCTCAACTGGCTGAGCCTGGCGGCCCTGGTGATCCTGCTGGCAAACCCGCTCGAACTTCTGCGACCGGGCTTTCAGTTGTCGTTCGTGCAGGTGCTGGCCATCCTGACCGTCACGCTGCCGCTGTACGCCTGGCTGACCGCGCCCCGCCGCGACGCCCTGGCGCCGGCCGCCCGGCCGGTCGAGACCACCGCGCGCGTGCTGCTGCGCATCGCGGGCCGCTGGTCGCTCGGACTGGTGCTGATCTGCGCCGTGGCCTGGCTGGTGGCCCTGCCGCTGGTGCTGCTCTACTTCCAGCGCTTCGCCCCCTGGGGCGCCCTGCAATCGGTGGTGATCTCGCCGCTGGTGACCGCCGTGGTCGTGCTGGGATTCCTGACACTGCTGACCGCACCGCTGCCGATCGTCGGCGCGCTGGTCGGTGGCGCGTTGCAGGCCGCCTGTCGGCTGCTGCTGGCCACCGTCGACCGCCTGGCGGCGCTGCCCGGCACCCTGGTCGAGACCAGTGCTCCGCCGGCCTGGCTGGTGGCGGGGACTTACCTGCTGGCCGGTGTCGCCCTGGTCTGGTGGTCACGCGCCGGGGCCCCGCCGCCGGCCGCGTCGCCGCCGGCCGACCGGGCGCCGCACGGCCGCCTGCCCCGGCTGCTGGTCCTGACAGCACTGGCGGCACTGCTGACGGCCGGTTGGGGGAGCTGGCCGGCCAACCACGCCCGTCCGCCTGCCGGTGGCTTGCGCATGGACGTATTGTCGGTGGGTAACGGCCTGACCGTACTCCTGCACAGCCGCCGCCAGGCCGCCGTCTATGACGTGGGCACCGTCCACAACTTCGACGCCGGCCAGGCCGCGGCCCGGGCCTGGCGCGCCGCCGGCGTCGATAGACTGGACCGCGTATTCATCTCGCACCTCAACTTCGACCATTACAGCGGCCTGCCGACGCTGCTGGGTTCGCTGCCGGTTGGCGAGCTGGTCACCAATCCTGACGCCGCGGTTGCGTTGCGCAGCGGTTCCGTGCCGGCCGCGCTGCGCGAGCGTTTGCCTCCCGGCGGCCTGGCGGTGCGCGCCGTGGCCGCCGGTGCCCGGTGGCAGGCCGACGATTGGGAGGTGGCGGTGCTCTGGCCGCCGGCCGATCTGCCGCCGGAGACGCCCGTCAACGACCGCTCGCTGGTCCTGTCAGTCAGCGTCGCGGGCCGGCGCATCCTGCTTGCCGGCGATGCCGACCGCATCTCCCTGGCGGGTCTGCTGATGCGGCAGCGCGCCGGGCTGGTCGACCTGCGGGCCGACGTGTTGCTGGCGCCGCATCACGGAGCGGTGATCGCCGGCGTGACGGAGCCGTTCCTGCGCGCCGTTTCGCCGCGCTGGATCGTGGTCAGCAGCGCCCGCCCGCGACCCGAGCTGCGCCACCTGGCCGGCGGGTTGCCCCGGCCGCCGGGCGTGCTGTGTACCGCCGAGGTCGGTTGCGTGCGCATAGTTGTGCATCCCGACGGGGCGCTGGACGTTGCGCCGCTGGAGCGCTGAGCCGGCTACATTTTCGCCGGCCGGGCGGGTATATTCGCCGCCATGCGGAAGAACTACATACTCGACGCCAACATCCTGCTGCACGATCCGCAGTCGCTTTTCCAGTTCGCCGACAACACCGTCATCGTGCCGGTGGGCGTGATCGGCGAGATCGACCGCTTCAAGAAAGAACGCACCGACCGTGGCTTCAACGCCCGGCGCGTGGTGCGCCTGCTCGACGAACTGCGCCAGCGCGGCCGTCTGGCCGAGGGCATCGACCTCGACAACGGCGGCCGACTGGTGGTCTACTGCGAACCCGACCGCCTGCTGGCCGGCAACAACGGCGACGGCGATGCGGAGATTCTGCGCGTCGCCCAGGCCGTGCAGCGCCGCGACCCGCGCACGCCGGTGATCATCGTCACCAAGGACATCAACCTGCGTATCCGGGCCGATGCGGCCGGCCTGCGGGCCGAGGACTACGAGTCCGACCGCACGCAGCTCTCCGAGCTCTACAGCGGCCAGACCGCCTGCGAGCTGACGCCCGGGCAGATGCGGGCCTTCTGCCAGACGGGCGCCCTGGAGCTGCCGGAGCGGTTGGCCGTGGCGCCCAATGAGTACCTGCTGCTGCGTTGCCCGGAGGGCCGGCCGCGCTCGGTGCTGGCCCGCGTGGACGTGGACGGGGGGCGCATCATTCCCCTGCGCCAGACCAGCCAGCCGCTGTGGGGCATCCGCCCGCGCAACAAGGAACAGTACTTCGCGCTCGACGCCCTGCTCGACGACCGCATCAAGCTGGTCACGCTGATGGGCAAGGCCGGCACCGGCAAGACGCTGCTGGCGCTGGCCGCGGCTCTCGAGCTGGCCCTGCGGCGCCGGCGTTACAAGGGCGTACTGGTGGCCCGGCCGATCTTCCCCATGGGCCGCGACCTGGGCTACCTGCCCGGCGACGTGGGCCAGAAGCTCGAACCGTGGACCAAGCCCATCGTCGACACGGTCGAGTTCCTGATCGACGCCGGCGGGGCGGTCCGCGGACACCACGACTGCGAGGGGCTGATCCGCGCCGGGCTGATCGAAATCCAGCCGCTGACGTACATCCGCGGCCGGAGCATCTCCAGCCGCTTCGTGCTGATCGACGAGGCCCAGAACCTCACGCCGCTCGAGGTCAAGACCGTCATCACCCGCATGGGCCAGGCCGCCAAGATCGTGCTGACCGGCGACCCGTACCAGATCGACAACCCTTACGTCGACTCGGCCAGCAACGGCTTTGCCTACCTGGTCAACCGTTTCCGCACGCAGGCCGTTGCCGCCCACATCGAGCTGCACAAGGGCGAGCGCAGCCCGCTGGCCGAGCTGGCCGCCAACCTGCTGTAAGACCCGCGGGATCCCGCCCGGCAAACGAGAACCCCGCCAGACCGCCAGGAACGCCAACCCGCAGGGTGGGCAACGCCCACCGCAGGCCCAGCCCGGCAACGCCCGCCGGAAACCGCCAAGGACGCCAAGGAACCGCCAAGGGCGCCAAGGAACCGCCAAGGACGCCAAGGAACCGCCAAGGGCGCCAAGGAACCGCCAAGGGCGCCAAGGACGCTTATCCCTGTATTTATCCCACTACCGCTTCCCCCGGCGGCCTCGTCCGCAGGTGGTGGGCAATGCCCACCCTACGAGTAACCGTCCCCCCTTTCAGGGGGGACTACAGGGGGGTCGAAGCCAGCGAACACGAGCCACCAACGGATAGCCGCGCGGCCTTCGCATCGCAGCCATTCATCACTTTGCACTTATCACCTTGCATTCGTCGTCCCGACCCTCCCCCAAACCCCTCCCTGAAAGGGAGGGGAGATCGGCGGCCCGCGCGCCGCCCAACGAACGCAACCCCTGCGTCCCTACGTCCCTGCGTCCCTTCGTCCCTCTCTTTACCGCCTCCCAGGGGGGGACTTGCGGGGGCGTCAGAGCCCCCGCATACGCGCCGCCCAACGAATGCCAACTCTCAATCCCTCAATCCCTGTTCCCTCAATCCCTCCCTACGCATTCATGTCTTTCCAGCGCTTGGCCATCTGGCCGAAGACGGCCAGAGCGATCGAGGCCGCCACGCCGATCACCGCGAAGGGTATCCACACGTAGTACTGCGGGTCGTACGTGTCCCAGAGTAACTGCGTGGCTTGGGGGGCATCCAGACCCAGCACTTCCTGGAGCTTGGCGAAGGCATCGGTACGCTTGACCTCGAGCACCTTTTCGAGCGTCTCAATCGACCCGTCCCAGTCCTTGCCCTCTCCCAGGGGGGTCTTCTCCATCAGGTACTTGAGCGCCAGCGTGGCCTTCTCACCGTAGTGGCCGTAGACGTAGCCGGCCATCTTCGAGCCGATGAAGCCTCCGATACCGACCGGGATGTTGACGTAGCCCAGGTAGAGGGCCTTCTTGCCCGGCGGGGCGATCAGCCCCAGGTATTCGTTCTTTTTCGGCCCGGTGAGCATTTCGCCCAAGCTGAAGAGCACGATGCCCAGCAGCAGGATCCAGCCGTTACCGGTCAGGCCGGCCACCAGGATGCCGCCGGTCGCGATGGTCATGCCGATCAGCATGGCGCTGAGCGTCCGCATGCGCCGCACGATCCAGCTCACCGGCACGATGCACAGCACGATCATGGCGGCGTTGAGGGCCAGCAGCACCTGCTGGGGGACGCGCAGCGAGCCGTCGGGGGCGGCCTCGGTCATCACCTCGTACACCGGGCCGGGCAGCCAGGCCAGCCGCTCGGCGATCATGCCGCTGTCGACCCAGTCGTTGATGAAGTTGGGGTGCAGGTCCCAGAGCTGATACATCATCAGCCAGAAGCCCGCCATGATCAGCAGCCAGGCCACCAGCCGCGGCTCGACGATGTGAACCATGGTGCGCACGAAAACCTGCCAGGGGTTCTCGGTCTTGTCGGCCCCGGTGGGCACGTCCTTGAAGGTCAGCAGCATCACCAGGTTGAACGAGGTGATTATCGCCGAGGCCAGGAAGGTGTTGCGCCAGGCGGTCTGCGAGTGGTCGCCGAGCAGGACGGTGGACATGAACGGCCCGATCACCGCCCCCACGTTGACCACCCAGTAGAAGATGCCCCAGCCCAGCGACGAGTTCTTCTTGGTCAGATTGTGCGCCAGCGTGCCCTGCAGCGAGGGCTTGAAAAACGCCGTCCCGGTCGCCAGCACCAGTACGCCGAAGAAGAACATGTAATAGTCGCGCATGAAGGCCATCAGCACGTAGCCCACCACGTTGAGGCTCACCGCGAATGCCAGCGTGCGCTTGTAGCCGTAACGGTCGGCAAACCCCCCGGTGAACGTCGGCAGCAGCGACTGGAAAATGAACCACCAGGCGTAGATGGTCCCCTTGTGGGCCGCCGTCAGGTGCAACCCCCCCGGATCGTCGGCCTGCATGATGTAGACCGGCACCACCGAGCGCACCGAAAAGTACGCCAGCCGTTCCCACATCTCGATGACGTTGCACATCCAGTAGGCCCGCCCGAAGGCCCGGTGGTGGGGATGTTCGGCGGTCGCCGCCGTGGTGTTGTCTTGCGACGCGGACATGCGGCCTCCTGTCGTCTTCTCTGCGTGCTCGCCCGTCTTTTGCTCGCACCGATTTGCTCGGCCCGATGCGCCCACCGACCGGCGGGCGGCCAGATGGTACCCGCCCCCCGCCGGTGTGAATAGACCGTTTCTTGAGGCCGACCCGGGATGATCGGAATGTACCGACAGGCGGGGATTGCGGGACGTGGCCGGCGCCGGCGGCGCCCGCTGCCCGACGGCTATTCGTCCGCCGACTGTGGCCCGGCGGCCGGAAAATGGGGATTGACCAGCAGCGCGCCGCCCGCCAGACGCGGGTCGGGCCCGCTGCCGAACTTCTCACGCAGCGCCAACAGCTCGCGCAACTGCGGCTCCGGGAGCCGCTCCACGTGCCCGAGCTGCGCCGCCAGCAGCAGCACCCGGCAATACGAGTCCAGGATCTCGGTCTGCCAGTAGGCCCGCTCGACGGTCGGCCCCCAACTGACCGTCCCGTGGTTGCTGAGGATCACGGTGTTGGCATGCCCGATAAACGGCCGCACCGTCTCGGCGAAGCGCTGGCTGCCCGGCGTCTCGTATTCGGCCCGCGGTACCACCCCCAGAAAAACCTCCACCTCGGGCAGCACGCCCGACGGCACGTCCACCCGGGCCACACCGAAGGCCGTCGCGTGCGGCGGATGACAATGCACTACAGCCCGGGCCTGCGGGTCGTGACGGTAGATCTCCAGGTGCAGCCGGATCTCACTGGTCGGCTCGCGTGTGCCGGCCAGCCGCCGACCGGCCAGGTCCACCGTGCACAGGTCCTCGGGCTGCATGAAACCCTTGCAGATCTGCGTCGGTGTACACAGCACCACGTCGTCGGCCAGACGACAGGAGATGTTGCCATCGTTGCCGGCGGCGAACTGGCGCGCGTAGATGCGCCGGCCGATCTCGCAAATCTCCTCTCTGAGCCTGAGCTCGTCGCTCATTGCCAGCCTTCCGGCGGCGGGCCGCCACCTATGCGAGCTTTTCTCTGATCCATTCCCGGCCGGCGGCCAGCGCCTGCTCGATGCCGGCCGGGTCTTTGCCGCCGGCCTGGGCCAGCGTCGGCGGGCCGCCGCCGCCGCCTTTGATGTGCGGCGCCACCGCTTTGACCAGGTCGCCGGCCTTGAGGCCTTTTTCCACCAGGTCGTTGCTCATCGCCGCCAGCAGCAGCGCCTTGCCGCCAGTCTCGACACCCAGCAGCACGGCGGCCGAGCCGGCCTTCTGTTTGATGGTGTCCGCCAGGCTCTTGAGCTGTTCGACCGGCAGCTCCGGCCCGCGGGCCACCACCAGAGCCGTGGTGCCGCTCCGCTCGGCCTGCTCCAGCAGCTCGTCGGCCAGCGACGCGAGCGCCCCTTTGGCGGCCTGCGACTGCTGCTTCTGCTGCTGCTTGTGCAGCTTCTGGAGTCTGGCCACGATCTCGCGCAGCCGGGCGCGGTCGACCACCCGCAGCGTCGCCTCGGAGAGGTTCTGCTGCAATCTGGCGAGCTGGTCGCCCAGGTCCACGTCGTCGAGCGACCGCTCGGCCCGCTCGAGCAACTCCTGCGCCTGACGCCTGAGCTCCGCCCCCAGCTCGCGGGCCATCTGCGCCACCAGCCCGGTCACGCCCACCACCCGGCGGATGCCTTTGGCCACCGCCTCCTCGGCCACGATGGCGAACTCCTCGATCTCGCCCGTGCGGGCCACGTGCGTGCCGCCGCAGAACTCGATCGACACCTGGCGCCAGGCGGGGTTGGCAGGGTTTTCCAGCAGCTTGCTGACCGGCTCGCCCACCGACAGGACGCGGACGATGTCGGGATACTTCTCGCCGAAGACCGCCCGCAGGCCGTTGATCTCGAAGGCCCGCTGCTGCTCCACGTAATCGGCGTAGACCGGCAGGTCGGCTGCGATGCGCTCGTTGACGAGCTGCTCGACGCGTTCGACCTGTTCGAGCGTCAGCGCCCGCGGGTGCGAGAAGTCGAAGCGCGTCTTGTCGGGATCGACCAGCGAACCCTTCTGCTGCACGTGGTCGCCCAGCACCTCGCGCAGGGCCCAGTTGAGCAGGTGCGTGGCGGTGTGGTTGCGGCGCGTCTGGGCGCGCCGGCGGTCTACGCACAGGCCCAGCTCGTCGCCGACGCGCACGCGTCCGGTCACCAGCGTGCCGAAGTGCACTATCGTGTCGCCATAGCGCTGCGTGTCCTCGACGTCGAACCGCACGCTGGCGCTCTTGATCTCGCCGGCGTCGCCCACCTGACCGCCCTGCTCGGCGTAGAAGCAGGTGCGATCGAAGATCAGGCCGGCCCGCCGGCCGACTTCGAGCGCTTCATCGTCGGCCAGCAGCCGCGCCGTGCCGTCGGCCTCGATGAGCACGATGCCGACCACGCGTGCGGCCAGCTCGTCGGTCTGGTACTTGGGCGCTTCGTCGGTGGCCCCCAGCCGCGTGACCAGTTCGGCGCTGACCAGCTCGCGCGGGGCCGGCCCGCCGGCGCCGCCGGCGCGGGCCCGCTGGCGGGCCTCTTCCATCAGGCGCTCGTACTCGGCCACGTCGACGGTCAGCCCCTTCTCCTCGGCCATGATCTGCGTCAGGTCGATCGGGAAACCGTAGGTATCGTGCAGCCTGAAGGCGTCTTCGCCGCGGATCTCGCCGTGGTGCTGCCTGACCGCTACGTCGGCGGCCTCTTCGAACAGGGCGATGCCGCGCTCCAGCGTACGGTCGAACGAAGCCTCCTCCTCGCGGATGGCGGCGGCCACCTCGTCGGGCCTGGCGGTGAGCTTGGGAAAGGCCTCCCCCAGCGACTCGACCACCGCCGGCACGAGCTTGTAGAGAAACGGTTCGCGCATGTTCAGGTATTGCCAGCCGTAGCGCACCGCGCGGCGCAGAATCCGCCGCAGCACGTAGCCGCGGCCCTCGCGGTCGGGCAGACAGCCGTCGGTGATGGCGAACGTCAGGCAGCGCACGTGGTCGGCGATCACGCGATAGGAGACGTCGATCATCACCTGCGGATCGCCCTCGCGGCCGCTGCCGGGCAGCGTCCCGCCGTAGGCCGGCCCACCGGTCAGATCGCGGATGGCCGCGAACAGTGGCGCGAACACGTCGGTATCGTAGTTGCTGTGCTTGCCCTGCAGCAGGGCGGTGACGCGCTCGAAACCCATGCCGGTGTCCACGTGCCTGGCCGGCAGGGGGGTCAGTTTGCCGCCGGCGTCACGGTTGAACTGGATGAACACCAGGTTCCAGATCTCGATCACGCGCGGGTCGCCGGCGTTGACCAGCGCGGCCCCGCTCTTGTCGGGCGTCAGGTCGATGTGGATCTCGCTGCACGGCCCGCACGGCCCCACCTCGCCCATCTCCCAGAA
>CAZRSM010000120.1:0-2553 GCA_964602755.1 uncultured Planctomycetales bacterium | reverse complement strand
TCATCTCGGAGATGTGCACGAGGCCCTCGACACCCGGCTCGAGCTTGACGAAGGCGCCGTAGTTGACGATGTTGACGACCTCGCCCTTCACGCGACTGCCGACGGGGTAGCGGTCGGCGACGGTCTCCCAGGGATTCTCGGTAAGCTGCTTGAGACCCAGAGCGATTTTCTCTTTTTCACGGTCGATATTGAGGATCTTGACCTCGATCTCCTGGTCGATCTTGAGCAGTTGGCTGGGATGATCGATACGGTCCCAGGACATGTCGGTGATGTGCAGCAGACCGTCGATACCGCCCAGGTCGACGAAGGCGCCGAAGTCGGCGATGTTCTTGACCACGCCCTTGACGACCTTGCCGACCTCGATCTCGGCCATGAGCTTTTCTTTGGCCGCGTTGCGCTGCTCCTCGATCAGCTTGCGCCGCGAGATGACTATGTTGCGCCGTTCACGGTCGATGCGCAGGATCTTGGCCTCAATGGTCTGCCCCACGTACTCGCCGACGTCGGCCGGGCGGCGGATATCGACCTGCGAGGCCGGCAGGAAGACCGGCACACCGATGTCGACCAGCAGGCCGCCCTTGATCTTGCGCAGCACCTTGCCGGAGACCACGTCGCCTTCCTTGGCGGTTTCGACGATGCGGCGCCAGTTGAGGATGCGGTCGGCCCGGCGCTTGGAGAGAATGACCATGCCGGAATCGGGCTCGACCTCCTCGAGCAGAACGTCGATCTCGGCACCGACCTGGATGTCGTCGGGGTTCTCCCACTCGCTGCGGTCGACGATGCCTTCGCTCTTCAGACCGACGTCGAGGATGACGTCATTACCCACGACGCGGATGATCTTGGCCTTCAGGATGGCGTTGGAGTCCAGGTCCGGCAGGGAGTCGGCGATGGATTTCTCCATCAGCTCCGGGTCGACTTCGGCCCCGCCCAGGGCCGCTTGGAGTTGTTCGTTGAGGTCAGATTCGGAGAGTTCGATTTCTTTGAGCAGATTGCGATCAACCATAAACTCGATGTCATCCCGCGACGAGCCGGCCTCCGTCCGTCTCGTCATGAAAACTACCCCCATCGTTGCTCTTCACGGATGGCCAGGTTGCTCGCCGTTCGAAGGAGGGGGGGTATACACAGATGTCGCACTCGCCCTTCGTGACGGACCGTCCGCCACCTTCTGAAAGGCAAGCGAGTAGCTTAGCATTCCGGCCCAGTCGCCACAACCCCTTGGCAGCAGGGAATCTGCAACCGCCGGGCCGGCTTGCCGCCGTCCCGCTGCGCGTGCCGCAAGGCCCGGTGACGGGCCCCGCGGGGGCCGTGTGGGGCGAACCGCGTGGCTTGATGTGAAACGGGTTCGTGTACCCGCCGGCCGTTGGTTCGAACCGCTTTCGGGGGTCCGGGACCGGTTCCGGCCGCAAGGTTTTCGCTGTGTCGTAATCACCCGGGGACTCCTGAACCCGATTTAAACAAAGGCGGGCCGACCCGGTTCGCGGCCACCGTGGCCAGTTTGAACGGCAGGTGGTCGCCGGAGGTGCTGCGAACACGCCGGGCAGCGCGACACGGCAACCGAGACGCATGCGTCTGGAGCCTGCGTATGAGAACCAGCATCGTAGCGAAGTTCCTGGTTCCGGTGGCGGGATTGGCGCTGCTGCTCGTTACGGTCGATACGTACCTCAACTACGAGTACACCAGGGCCGAACAGCTGAAGCTGGTCGATCAACAGGTGGGGCTGGCGCTGGCTTTCGATCTCGCGATCCGGCAGTACATGTCCGACGAGGTGCGGCCGCAGGTAGATGGCATGGTCGGGGAGGACGCGTTCATTCCCGAGCTGATGTCCAGCTCGTACGCGGCACGTCGCATTTTCGAGCGCGTGCAGGCCAGGTTTCCGGATTACATCATCAAGTTCTCGTCGGTCAATCCGCGCAACCCTGCCAACCTGGCCGGGCCCGACGAGCTGCGGGTGATCGAGTACTTCAACCGGCATCCCGAAATCGACACCTGGAGCGGTGAGGTGGTGATTGCCGGGCGGCCCTACCTGGCCAAGTTCAGCGCGCAGCGCATGGAGCCCGAGTGCATGCGCTGCCACGGCGACCCGAAGATCGCCCCGGCCGCGATAATCGAGCGCTACGGCGACAAGGCCGGTTTCCATTACCCGCTGGGTGAAGTCATGGCCCTGGACACCGTGGCCATACCGCTGCAGAAGGTGCGGGCCGAGCTGCTGGCGCGGGCCCTGAATCACGGGGTGGTCATCGCGGGCGGTTTCGTGGCCATGTTGCTGGGCGTGTGGTGGCTGTTCCGCGGCGTGGTCACGCGGCGGCTGGAGACGATGGCGGTGCACTTCCAGCGGATCGCCAACCAGCCCGACGCCGAGCGCATCACCAGTCTCGAGGTCCGGGGCAACGACGAGATAAGCGCGCTGGCGCGCAGTTTCAACGTGATGGCCGGCCGCCTGCGCACCGCCCACGCGACGCTCGAGCAGCGCGTGGCCGAGCGCACCGCCGACCTGGCGGCGACCAACCAGGAGCTGGAGCGCGAGATCGTGGAGCGCCGGCGGATCCAGTTGCAACT
>CAZRSM010000119.1:0-7191 GCA_964602755.1 uncultured Planctomycetales bacterium | reverse complement strand
AACATGCGGTCGGGAATACTGCCCAGCAGCCAGCGGGCCCGCTCGACGGCCCGGGCCGCTTCGGTCACTTTGCCCTGGCGCAGGTAGATGTTGGCGATCTGCACCTGGGCCACCAGAGCCGCCGGCTCGCCCTGATAGCGGGCCGCCGCCTGGCGATAGACCGCCAGCGCTTCGTCCAGCGCCTGGTCGTCACCCAGTTCGAACAGACAGTCGCCGCGATAGAACAGCGCCAGCCGCTCGTAGACCACCTGGTCGGCGCTCTTGTCCTGACGCCGGCCCATCTCGTTGACGTAGCGTCCGAACAGCGAGGCCGCCCGCCGAAAACGCTCCTGGCTCACTTTGAGTCGGGCCGCCTCGGGTCCGAGCTGGGCGTCGTCGCGCAGGCGGTAGGCGCTGGCCCGGTAGGCGTCGGCCAGCATGAAACTGATGCGATAGCGCTCCGGGTCCTGCGGGTAGAAGACCAGGAAGTCCTCCATCCGCCCGATCGCCTCGGCGTAGGCCTGACGGGTGTACAGCAGGTCGCACAACTGCGAAAGCGCGTCGCGATAGACCTGGGCGCCGGGCGTCACGTACTGGTCTTCGAGCAGGTCGCGCAGTATCTGTTCGGCCTCGGCGTAGCGCTCCTGGCCCATAGCGATCAGGCAGGTGGCCTTGGCCAGGCGGGCCTGCTGGGCTTCGCCCAGACGGGGGTAGTCGTCGATCAGCCGCTGATACTTCTCGATGGCCTGCTCGAAGTTGCCACCGGCCGCCAGGGCCTGCCCCAACCGCAGCAACGCCTGCGGCATGCGCGGATCGAGCGAGCGGCCGTCGACGAACTTCTCGAGCATGCGCCGGGCGTCGACGATCTCGCCGGCCAGGTCGTACTCGGTGGCACTCGACCACTGCAACGACGCCAGCCGCGGCTCGTCCATGGTGGCCAGTTCGGCCGCCCGCTCGTAAGCCTGTGCGGCGGCCCGGTGCAGCTTGCGCCGGCGGGTCGGATCGCGGGTGCGCTTGGCGGCCTCCTCGTTCTCGTTGCCGATGCGTTCGAGCAGATCGAGCCGGGCAGCCTGCATGCTCTCGGGCGTCAGCTCGAGCTGGAGCGTCAAATAGGCCAGGGCGTCGTCGGTGCGCTTCTGGGCGATGCAACGGCGGGCCAGCTCTTCCAGCTCGTTGCGCAGCCGCGGCTGCGCGGCCGCCAGCGTGGGTGGATCGGATTCGAGCCGCCCCAGCGTCTCGCGCACGGTACGCATCGCCGCCTGGTGGCGCTGCAAGCTGGCCAGCGCCTCGATGCGTCCCAGGGTGGCCTCGACCAGCAGCTCGCCGTGCGATTGCAGCCCCAGCGCTTCTTCGAAGTAGTGCAGCGCGGCTTGCGGCCGAGCCTCGGCCAGCTCGATCCGCCCGCGCAGCAGACGGTTCATCGCCGGCAGGAAGCCGGCCCGGTCCATCTCGGCGTCGGCCCGAGCGTGCTGTTCGAGCCATTGCTCGACCCGCTCGACCAGCGGGGCCGCCAGGTCGGTGCGTCCCTCCTCGAGCCGCACCCAGGCCCACATGTAGTCGTAGTAGCCCTTCAGGTCGGACCGCCGGAAGCGGCTGCCGTGATGTTCCAGCAGGCTCTTGGCGCGCTCGATGTCGTCGTCGTCGAAGGCGTCTTTGATGGCGTACTGCAAGGCCCACCACAGGTACGCCGGCGAAACTCCCTCCTCGTCGAGCAAAGCCTGGATATATTGGCGCCGTTCTTCGTGGGCGCTGGGCACGCCCGCCAGCAGACGCACCATGCCCTGCAAGGCCGCCCGGCGATCGTCCGGCTCGGGCTGGCGCTGCAACACCAGCCGGTAGTCGGCGATGGCCGCTTCGCCTTCGCCCAGCCACTCGTGTGCCCGGGCGGTGCGCAGCGCGGCCCGCGCGCTGGGCCGCAGCCCGCAGGCCTTGGCCTGTTCGCTCTCCGCCAGCAGCAGCCGCAGGTTGGCCGCGTTAGGAATGACGCGCAACTGTTCTTGCAGATAGATGATCTCGGCCAGCAGATCGTGCAGCACCGCCTGCTGATCGCGCGGCAACGGCGGCTCCTGCTCGATGAGGTTGGCAGTAGCGTCGGCGGCGTCGTAGTAGTGGCCGGCCTCGACCAGTGTCAGGATGTCGCTCAGTAAGGCGTCGAAGGGAACCTGCTCGCGTCGCGGTCTGAGGCTCAGCAGCGTCAGGCCCACTACCACCAGCGCGACCAGTGCCAGCGGTATCTGCCAACGGTCGGCAATTACTGCGGCCAGACCCTTCAAGATCCTCATGTCGCCCGTCCTGAGCTTCTGGTGGCCCGCATCCTGCGAGCCGCGGGGAACTTGCGGCCCCCTCCCGGCCGCATCCTTCCTACCCTATCGGCCCGGCGCCCCCTGCGACCGCATCAAAACTGCGCCCCCGGCCCGGGCCGCGGCGCAGAAAGTGCTCCAGCGAGACGGCCGCCGCCGTCGATACTTCTCTGTGCCCGCCAACCATGCCGACAATTGACACGGGCGGCCCGCCAGAGAGCGCGGCGGTCCGCGTGCGGCAGACGGTCGCCGGGCAGGGACGCTCGGCGACTTGAGAACAGAACCCTTACAACAACGGATACCCGTGCCCGGAATACTGCGACCAGAGAACTACCGTTCGCGGCCGGCCTTCAGCTTCGCGGACTTCGAGAGCCAGGCCCGCAGTCAGCTCGACCAGGCTCGCGAGCAGGCCCGGCAGATTGTCACCCAGGCCCGGAAGCTGGCCGAGCAGCGCGCCCGCCAGATCGAGCAGCAGGCCCACCAGCGGGGACTCGAAGAGGGTCGCCGCGAGGGCCTGGAGCAGATCCGGCGCGAGGCCGCCGAGCAGGCCCGCCAGGAGGCCCGCCAGCGTTACGCCCAGCTCGCCGAGAGCCTGCAGTGCGCGCTGCGTGAATTCGACCAGAGCAAGCGTCGCCTGCTGGCTTTGGCCGAATCCGGCCTGATCGAGCTGGCCCTGGCCATCGCGCGGCGGGTCTGCAAACTGCAGGCCGGCCGCGACAGCCAGACCGCCCGCGCCAACGTGCGGGCCGCGCTCGAACTGGCCCGTCACGAAAACGATCTGGAAGTCCTGCTTTCACCAGAGGATTACCAGTGCCTCTCCGAGACCTTCCCGCAACTGCTGGCTGAGGTCGGCCTGCGCGAAAATGTCCGCCTGCTGGCCGATCCGGCGGTAGCGCCCGGCGGCTGCGTCCTGCGCAGCCGCAGCGGAACGATCGACGCCCAGATCGAGACACAGCTCGACCGCATCGCCCGGGCCCTGCTCGAACAGACGCCATGACGAGAAGCAACCCGTCCAGTCGCCCGCCCTGCGGCCAACTGCTGCCCGCCGACTACGACGTCTTCAAGGCGGTCGCGGCGGAAGTGGGTTCAGTCATCAGCGAACAGATCGCCGGGCGGATCGGGCAGGTACGCGGGCTGACGGTGACCGCCGAGGGCCTGCCGGTACCGGTCGGGGCGCGCTGCCGCATTGCATCGCGGCACGACGGAGCAGTCGACGCCGAGGTGGTGGCCTTGCGTGGCCGCCAGGCGGTGCTGAGCGTACTCGGTGAAGCTACGGGCCTGGCACCCGACGATCCGGTGGTCTGCCTGGCGGGCCAGCCGCGGGTGCCGGTGGGTTTCGACCTGCTCGGGCGGGTGATCGACGCGCACGGCCAGGCGATCGACGGTGGCCCGCAACCGATTCTCAACCAGCGTTACCCGCTCTATGCCGATCCGCCGCCGCCGCTGGAGCGCCGCCCGATCGACCGGCCGCTGGGGCTGGGTATCCGCTCGATCGATGCTTTGCTGACCGCCGGCTGTGGCCAGCGCCTGGGCATCTTCGCCGGCACGGGCGTCGGCAAGAGCGTGCTGATGGGCATGATCTGCCGGCACACACAGGCGTCGGTCAACGTGATCGCGCTGGTCGGCGAACGCGGCCGCGAAGTGCGCGACTTTCTCGAAAACGCCCTGGGGCCCGAGGGTCTGCAGCGCAGCGTGGTGGTGGCCTGTACCTCGGATCAGGCGCCGGCCCTGCGCGTGCGGGCCTGCTTCCAGGCCACCGCCATCGCCGAGTTCTTCCGCGACCACGGCCACGACGTGCTGCTGATGATGGACTCGATCACGCGTCTGGCGATGGCCCAGCGTCAGATCGGGCTGGCCGCCGGCGAGCCCCCCACCGCCAAGGGCTATCCCCCCAGCACTTTCGCGCTGCTGCCGCGCCTGCTGGAGCGCGCCGGCCGCACGCAACGCGGCAGCATCACCGGCATCTACACCGTCCTGGTCGAAGGTGACGAGATCGACGAACCCCTGGCCGACGCGGTGCGCGGCATCCTCGACGGCCACATCTGGCTCTCGCGCAAACTGGCCAACCGCGGCCACTACCCGGCGGTCGACGTGCTCAACAGCATCAGCCGCGTGGCCCCCGACGTGACCACGGCCGACCACCAGCGGGCCGCGCTCGCCGTTCGGCGGGTGCTGGCCACCTGGGAGGACATCGAAGACCTGGTCAGCATCGGGGCTTATTCGCCCGGCAGCAACCCGGATTACGATGTCGCGGTCAACACGCGCCGGGCGGTGCTCGAGTTTCTCCAGCAGGACCGCGGCCAGGGCTGTCAGTTCGAGCAGAGCGTCGAGCAGCTCATCGCCCTGGGCCGGCAAATCGCCGAGGCCGCGCCGTCCGGCACCACCTGAGGCCGTCGCCTTGTTCGCCGGCGCTTGCGGCCCTATACTCTGCCGAGGCGGATGAGGTTCCGCCTGTGTCGTGTTCGCGGCTTTGCAACGCCGTCCTCGCGCACATCCGATAACTCTGACACCGCCCGACACCGACGCACACTCCTGTGTCTTATCACGTCGGCAGCATGGCCAGACCACGGATGATCGCCGTAACTCTACACGCGACAACACCTTACCGTATTGACCACCAGCAGGACCGCTCGCCGCAATACCGCGTCGTCCCGTCACCGTGTCGCAGATGCCGACGCGTGTGGCCGATATCAGGCGCTGGAACACGGTGACAGGACTCGTCTGAATACAATGCCGTATCCCCCGACTGTAAAGCTTTAGAATCCCGAGAGTTCCATGACCGCCGCATCTACTGTCGCAAGATCATCTGCCGGCCGCTCGCCGGCCGCGTCTCATCGTCCGCCCAAGTTCGCACCCAAAGATGAGTTCCGTCGTACGCTGCGCCAGCGCGTCGACGCATACTTCAAGCAGCAGGGCCTCTCGCCGCGCGACTGCCCGGCACTCTATCGCAAGTCGGCCTTTCTGCTGACCAGCCTGGCGGTGCTCTACCTCCTGCTGGTCTTCGCCCCGCTGACGTGGTGGACCGGCGTGCCGCTGGCAATACTGATGGGCCTCAACCTGGCGGCCGTGGGCTTCAACATCCAGCACGACGGCGGCCACAACGCCTTTTCCAGCCGGCGCTGGGTCAACCGGCTCGCGGCCGTCACGCTCGACCTGCTGGGCGCCAGTTCGTACGTCTGGGCCTACAAGCACAACACTTTCCACCACACCTACACCAACGTCACCGGACACGACGACGACATCGACGTCGGCCCCGTGGGCCGGCTCTCGCCCCACCAGCGGCGACTGTGGTTCCACCGCTTCCAGCATCTGTACTTGTGGCTGCTCTACGGCCTGCTGCCGATCAAGTGGCACCTGATCGACGATTTCCACGACGTGATCGCCGGCCGCATCGGCGAGCACCGCTTCCCCCGCCCGCGCGGCAAGAACCTGCTGATCTTCCTGGGCGGCAAGGTGCTGTTCTTCACGCTGGCATTCGTGGTGCCGATGCTGCTGCATCCGTGGTGGCTGGTGCTGCTGACTTACGCGGGCATCATGATCGTGATGGGGATTGTGCTGAGCGTCACGTTCCAGTTGGCACATTGCGTCGAGCCGGCCGACTTTCCCCTGCCCAGCCCGGATACTTATCGCCTGCCCGCCCCGTGGGCCCAGCACCAGGTGCAGACCACCGTCGACTTCGCTCAGAACAACCGCCTGCTGACGTGGTACGTCGGTGGACTGAACTACCAGGTCGAACACCACCTGCTGCCGCACGTCTGCCACATTCACTATCCGGCCCTGTCGCAGATAGTCCGCCAGACGTGTAAAGACTTTGGATTGCCGTACCTGGCTCACAAGAGCCTTGGCAAGGCCATCGCCTCGCACTACCGTCTGCTGCGCCGCCTGGGCAGGCCGGCCTCCTAGCCAAATACCCGCACCCCGACGCCCGCGCGTCCCGGCTGGAGCCGATTGCCGGCCTGGTCCCGGGGCTGACCGGCCCCCACTGCTGATGCGCATGTGAGCATCCGCGCCGCACGTTATACTCCGCCACACCTCGCCAGACACCGGCAGCGTGTTGACCAGAACACGCAAGTTCTTCCACGCGTCCCGCTCAGTGTGCCATCGTGCACCGGGCACCATCGCGCCCCGCGATCGCGCCGCCCGCCAACGACCGACAGCGGTGTCGCCGACCTGCCGGCGTATCCCTACGTCGTGGACATGGGAGCCTGCGAGTTCCAGCTTCCCGGCGATCTCGACGGCGAGGGCGATGTGGACCTGGACGACCTGGCGATTCTGCCGGTCAACTACGGCACCGCCAGCGGCGCGAATTACGCCGGCGGCGACCTGACCGGCGACGGTACGGTGGATCTGGCCGATCCGGCCCGCTGGCTCAGCGCCTTCGGCGGCGGATCTTGACGGCAAGCGGCGCCCGTGGGGGAGGCTGAACGACCGGGCCGCCGGGCAGCCGCCCCGTTGGGCAGAGCCCGGCCTACTCCGGCGAGACCAGCGGCCGGCTCCCGCTGTCGCGCTGCGTGGCGGATTCGGGCACCGGCGCCGCGACCGCGCGGGCTGGCTGCGTATCGAGTTTGACGACTTGCGGCCCCGGCGTGCCGGGCAGGGCGTGGGCGGCGGGACCGCCGTCGGGGCCGCGCATCGGGATGGGGCTGGTCGGGGCCTGGCGGCGAATCTCGATCCGGCCGCGCATCAGGCGCCAGGTCCAGCCGGCGGTTCGACGGATGGTCTGCACCAGGCCGCGCATGCCCGAAAGCTGCATGAAGGCATCGGCCAGATAGAGCCGGCTCTTGGGCCGCACCAGCGCGACCAGGAAGCGCAGCGGGTTATAGAAGTACAGATAAGCCGCCATGATGTTGAGCTGCTTCTTCCACGGCTGGGGGTGCTGCGAGGCCACGACGTAGTTGGCGTCGAGCATGTG
>CAZRSM010000118.1:0-1618 GCA_964602755.1 uncultured Planctomycetales bacterium | reverse complement strand
GGGCTTGCTGGCGGTGGGGTTTACCCTGCCGCGACCGTCACCGGCCGCGCGGTGCGCTCTTACCGCACCTTTTCACCCTTGCCTGTGACGCCCGGAGGCGTCCATCGGCGGTGTGTTTTCTGTGGCACTTTCCCTGGGATCGCTCCCGGTGGCCGTTAGCCACCACCGTGCCCTGTCCAGTTCGGACTTTCCTCCGGCCGGTCTTACAGGTGCCCGATCGGCACCCTGCCGGTCGGCGGCCGCCCGGCCCACTCCGCTCGCTTTGATTATACGCCCGCGCGGGCCGGGGGGTGCCGTTCATGGCTTGGCGAGCCGGTAAAGCCGCCCGGCCGATCGGGCCGATAGTAGAGATGCTGCCACGCTGTTTGCCCGGGGGTGCCACCAGCACGGCCAATCCGCACCCTCGCCGGACTTGCCGCCGGTTCGGCACACCGGTCGCACGTCACGAGATCCGCCGAGATGGCGAGAGGCAACCGGTGCAGCACCCGACGGAGGAACCGGTAATGCCCCGCAGGTCGGCAGTCGTCAACGGTCGTCGCAAAAAGCCCCCTCGCAAGAACGGCACGCCCACCGCCGCCGTGGTCGGTGCGATCGTCTCGGACAACCTGCGCCACGCCACCACCGCGCTGCGCGAGCTGGCCGGCCGGCGCGAGCCGACCCATCGCGAGATCGAACGGCGGGCGTATTTCATCTATCTCCAGCGCGGCGGCGCGCCCGGCGATCCAGTGGCCGACTGGCTCCAGGCCGAGCGCGAGCTGCGGGCCGAGCTCAACCGCGCCGCGCCGCGGCGCTTCTGAGGCCCCCTCCGCCGGGCGCCATGGGCGAGCGCCAGGAAGCCGCCAAGAACGCCGAGAGAGAACCGCCAAGGACGCCAATAGCGCCAAGGGCACCTGTCCCTCCGCCCCGCCGTCCGCGTGCCCCTTCGTGCCCGCCGGCAACCGTCCCCCCTGGCGCACGCCGCGTTCCAGACAAAGACCGCTTGTGTAATGTCGCCGGCTGGTCGGCGACGGTACCATGGCAGCCTGTCAGGGCCGCCGGGCGGGTCGGCGGGGCGCTTTTTCCATCCCCGTCGGCCGAATAAAGCCGTCGGCCGGCGGAATACGAAGGTGGTGATCACCGGGCCGGTGGCGAGCCGGCAGAGCGGTTGGACAGAACAGGGAGCAAGCGATGTACGCAAGCACGACACGACGTTGGACGTGGGCCTTGCTGGCCCTGCTGGCAATTCCGCAATTGGCGCTGGGGGCCGGAAAGATCCTGCGGGTGCGCTTCGACGGGCCGGTGCCCGAGAAGCCCAGCCAGGACGCCGAGCTGATGATGCTCTTGGGCGGGCAGCAGTCGCGCACCCTGCTGGACTGGGTCCGCCTGATCGACAAGGCCGCCGGGGATCCCGACGTCAAGGCCCTGGCGATGATCATCGAGCGGCCGCAGCTCGGCCTGGCCCAGCTCGAGGAGATCACCGACGCGCTGGCCGGGTTCCGCAAGGCCGGCAAGAAGGTGCACGCCTATCTGGATACCGGCGGCAACGGCACCTACGCCCTGGCCTGCGCTGCCGACACCATCACCATCGCCGAGCACAGCGACCTGAACGTGATCGGTATCTATGCCGAGCTGTCCTACT
>CAZRSM010000117.1:0-2398 GCA_964602755.1 uncultured Planctomycetales bacterium | reverse complement strand
CCGGGGGACAGCCGCGCCGCGGGCGGGATCGTTCCTCACCCGCACGGGGCGACGTGCGGCCGTTTCTTATCGGACATCCGGGCCAGATTTGACTTTGCTCACCGGGGATTGGCATTAAACCAGCATAGTGTCGGCGGCGGGACGCGCGGCTCGTCGGCGGCCAGCAGTCTGCAGCGCATGGAGAGGCGCTACCATGCAGGTTGACACAAGCATGTCACTGATTGCCGGCCTCGGCTCGGTGTGGGGCACCACGGCGGGCGGGGGGCTGTTTGCTTTGTCCAGCGGCACAGCGCAGGGCGGCGGCTTCGGGCCGGCCGCCCTGTTGTCTTTCGGGAACCCCGTGGCCGATACCTCGGCGGCCGTCTACACGCAATTGGCGGGCCTCGCACTCCAGGGACGCCCCACCGGGCCGCCGCCGTTCTCCGAGCAGCAGGCCAAGCGCGAAGCGGAGATCATCAAACGGGCCACCGCGCTGCGGGTCAACGGGCAATACGACGAGGCCCGCCAACTCTTCAACGATCTGCTCAAGGAGAACCCGGGCAATGCCGTAGCTGTTCACGGCCTGGGCGCCATCGAGCTCGAGCTGGGCAACTACACCGCCGCCGAGAAGCTCTTTCGCAAGGCCCACTATCTCGATCCTTCCAAGGGCTTCGACCAGGACGCCGAGAACGCCCGCATACTGCAGCGCGACGACGACTATGTGCTCGATAAGGCCCGGCGGATGGTGCGCCATCCCTACAGTCGCGACGCCGGCACGCGACTGCTGGTGAGCCTGACGCGCCGTTCGCCGGCCAACGCCGCCGCCCGGGTGCTGCTGGCCCAGGCCCTGATCGACGGCGGCGACGCGATCAACGGCCTGAGCCAGTATCAACTGGCCATCAGCACGGCCGACCGTGGCCAGTTGCAGGTGATCGAAGCCCAGTTGCTGGGTCTGCTGCGTGAGGCGCCCGAGGCGGCCTTCGTGCACAACCTGCTGGGTCAGGCGCGTCTGCGGCTGGGCAAGAACGAGGAGGCCTGGGAAGCGCTCAACCGGGCCGCCGAGCTGGGCAACCAGGATCCGCTCTATCTGCAGGACCTGGCGTTGGCCGAGATCGCCCTGGGCCGCGACGCGATCGCGCGTCATGACGTCAACGCAGCGCTCAATCACTTCCGCGAGGCCGAGCGCCTGGACCCGCTTTCGGATGAGGTCAAGAAGGGCATGGCCGAGGGCTACGCGGCGCGGGCCGAGTGGCGGCTGCGGCTGGGTGATATCGAGAGCGCCATCGACGACTACGTCCTGGCGGCCAACGAGATCGAGGATCTCGACGACAGCGAGCTGAGAGAGTCCATCGCCCTGGGGCTCTACCGGGCCGGCCTGGTGCTCGAGGCACGTCGAGAGCGCGAGGGCGGCAACGTGGGCCGCGAGGTGGCAGCTTTTCAGCAGGCCCACGACCTGGTGCCCGACAACCTCACCTATACGCGCAAGCTGGCCGAGACCCGCTACACGCTGGGCCAGCAGTACGAGGCCGAGGGCAAGTACAAGGACGCCGCCTACGCCTACAAGGCGGCTTACGAGCTGCGGCCCTACATGTCCGAGTACAAGCAGGCCGCCATCGACGCCTTCATAGCCTACGGCGACGAGCGGGCCGCAATCTATGACCACACGGCGGCCATCGAGGCCTACGACGAGGCCTACCAGCTCAACAAGCTCAACGAAACCGCCAAGTCCAAGCTGGCCGAAGCCTACAACACGCGCGGGTTGTGGTATCGGTCGCTGGGCACGTCGTACTACGACGAGGCCCGGGCCGACTTCTACGAGGCCCTCCAGCTCTATCCCGACAACGACGAATACCAGAGCAACTACGATTCGGTGTCCTGAAACGCCGGCCGCAACGGCGGGGCAGCGGCTGGCCGGCCAGCGCCGCTCGGGCTAGCATGGTGGCCAAAGTGCGGGTCGACGGGAGTCGTCGGCAACGGCGGCGCACCCGGCTGCCGGGCGACCAGCCGACCCCGGCCCGGAGCAGGACGATGTCGCGTTGGACAGATTGTGTGTCGCAACTGGCCGAGCTGGCCGGGCGCCTGCCGGCCCTGACGGCCGGGGTCGAAAAAGCCGGCCGGCTGATGGTGGACGTGCTGCGCGCCGGCGGCAAGGTGCTGGCCTGCGGCAACGGCGGATCGGCCTCGCAGGCTTCGCATCTGGCCGCCGAGCTGGTCGGGCGTTATCGCAGTCCGCGCCGCGGGCTGCCGGCGGTGGCGCTGAGCGCCGACGGGGCCGTGCTGAGCTGTCTGGTGAACGATTATGACCCGCTGGACGTCTTCGCCCGGCAGGTACAGGCGCTGGCCAACCGCGACGACCTGGTCGTGGGGCTCTCCACTTCCGGCCGGTCGGAGAATGTGGCCCGCGCGCTGCAAGCCGCTC
>CAZRSM010000116.1:0-1611 GCA_964602755.1 uncultured Planctomycetales bacterium | reverse complement strand
CCCGAGTGGCACAGCCACTTCCAGATCGCGCCGCAGGCCGCGGTTCTTTCGAAGGTGTCAGCGCCGCGTGCGGGGCCGGTTCGAGCTTCGGACAGTTACCCCCAATGGCGGCCTTCGGCCGCCCACAGAGCAGGAGAACAGGGGAGCAGTCGAGCCCTGCGGACGCTGCCCTCTTCACAAGCCGGCGCGGCTGCCCGGATGGCCGCTCACCCGCGGTCTACTGTTCCAATTACTACCGTTTGCAACTCATTCACACCAACCGATGCGGACTGGCACGCCATGGGAACCCGTGCGGACCGGGTGTGCAGTACCGTCAGTCGCCGGCGCGGCGGACGGTGCTGGTCGGGTTGCGTTTGATTTCGAGCTTGGGGGCGCCGCTGTAGGTCAGGCTGCAGGCGCCCGAGAGTGTGCCGGTGATCTTCTCGCTGGCGGCTACCTTGAGCTCGACCGCTCCGCTGGCCTCAACGTGGACCTGCTTGGCCTGCAGGGCCGAGGTGTCGATCGTGCCGGCGCCGCTGACCACCAGGTCGAGGCGTTCGCTGGTGCCGCTGACGCGGACCGTGCCGGCCCCGGACAATTCGATGCGCAGTTTCTCGTTGGCGACGTTGCGCAGCTCGTGTTCGCCGGCGCCGGTGCAGGTGAAGCTCTCGAGGTTCTGGCAGGCCAGCTCGATGCGGATGGGCGTGCGCGGCGAGATGCTCTGCTTGGGCCGGATCCTCAATTCGCGCTCTACAACGGTGGTTTCCAGCAGCGGCAGGAGGTTGTCATCGGCCGTAATCTTGAGCGCCGGCGGCTGGCCCAGCGTCGCCACGACAGCGCCCGCCCCGTCGAACCGTACGCTGTCGATATCACCGATCTGGCGGGTTTCGGTCTTGGCCTGCCCGCTGCCGGCCACACTGGCCGACAGGCCGCCGCGAATCCGACAACCGCCGGCCGCCGTCAGCAACAAGAAAATCAGTGCCCAACGATGCATCCGTAGCCTCCTCTTGACCGAGAGCAGAAGCGCCGGACACGCTTCCGGGAGCCCTGGCTGTATGATAACACAACCGGACGGACGGCCGAACCAGTGTCGGCAGCTACCCGGCCGGCTCGTGGCATTGTCGGCCGGGCTGGCAGCGTTCGGGGACGGCCGGGGCGTCGTCGGGGCCGAAGGTGGTCGAAGTCTTTTCGCACCAGTAGGTTGCCGTCTCGCTGATGCGCACGTGGCCGGGGCCGGCGCGCATGTCTGCTCCCGCGCAGTGCTGCATCTTCGTCTGCAACCAGCGACAGCAGGGCACGAACTCGACGTCTGCGGCGTCGTAATCAGCCATTGCCGGATTCCTCCTTGCCGCGGTCGCGGGCCTGCCTGAGGGCGTCGGCGACGGCGGGTGCGACCAGCTCGACCTTGTAGGCGTTGCGCGACATGGGCTCGCAGCCCTCGGCCGCCAGCCGGGCCGCCCGGTCGATCGTGCGGTCGTCGAGTGGGCTGCCGGCCAGCACGCGCTCGGCGACTTTCACGCGCCAGGGGATCGGCGCCACGGCCCCGAGCACCACCCGGGGGTTGGCCGGGTCGTTGAGGTTCGCCGCGCAACTGACCAGCGGCCAGTCGAACGACTGCTTCTCGCGCAGCTC
>CAZRSM010000115.1:0-2170 GCA_964602755.1 uncultured Planctomycetales bacterium | reverse complement strand
TCGCACCGCCATTTACGCCCATGCGCCCACCACGCTGCGGTTTGGCGGGCTGAAGTTGCCGGCTCGTGCCAGGCTGCACCTGGGCCTGGGACTGGTCTCGCCGACGCCCGACGGCAGCGCCACGCTGCTGGTGTCGGCCCGCACTGCCGACGGTCAGACCATCGAGGTCGGCAGCCACCGCATCGAGCAGGCCGAGACCTGGCGCGACTGGTCGGTGATGCTCTCCGACCACGGCCTGGGGGGCAAGCAGGTCGAGTTGGAGCTGCGCATCAGCAGCGGGCAGCCTGGCGTGGTCGCGTTTCTGGGCAACCCGGCCATCTACGAGCCGATGGACGAGCCGCCGATCCTGATCGTCTATCTGATCGATACACTGGCCGCCGAGCACATGCGGCTCTACGGCTATCGGCGCGACACCACGCCCAATCTGGACCGCCTGGCGGCCGGGGGCGTGCTGTTGACGCAGGCGTTTGCCAACTCGTCGCGCACCGTGGAGTCGATTCCGGACATGATGCTCGGGCTGTATACCGAGCGTCACGGCGTGCGACACAACTCGACGCCGGCGGCCGACCGGCTGGTAACGCTGGCCGAGACGCTGCGGGCAGCCGGCATGGCGACCGTGTCGTACTGCACCAACGTCAACGCCGGCCCGCGTCAGGGGATGGACCAGGGCTTCGACACCTTCGTCGACAAGATCGGCTACTACTGGACCCGGACCGACCGCACCGTGCCGATCGACGAGGTGCTCTACTGGCTCGACGAGCACGCGGACCGGCCGATGTTCCTGTACATCCACACCGCCGAGCCGCATGCGCCCTATACGCCGCCCAAGGGCTTTGCGGGGCGTTTCGACCCGCAGTACACCGGTCGGATCGACGGCACCTACGACCGTCGACACGGCTTTCGCACCATCCGCAACCCGCGGGCGCAGATGCGCGATCTGCAGCACGTCATCGCGCTTTACGACGAGGAAATACTCTACGCCGACCATCGCTTCGGGCTGTTCTGGCAGGCGCTCGAGCAGCGCGGCGTCCGGCGGCGCGTGCACCTGTTCGTTACCGCCGACCACGGCGAGGAGTTCCTGCAGCACGGCATGTGGGAACACGGCACCGACCTGCACGGCGAGCAGACGCGCGTGCCGCTGATCGCCTGGGGGCCGGGCTTTGCCAGCGGAGCCAAGGTCGATGCCCCGGTACAACTGGTCGACCTGATGCCGACCATCCTAGATCTCTACGAGCTGCCGCCGCCGTATCCGCTCGACGGCGACAGCTTCCTGCCGCTGCTGCGCCCCGGGGGGCCGGCGGCAGAAGCGTCGGGGCGGTTCGCCCGGCGGCTGATCGTCGGTTCGAACCACAACTACCGCATTTCGCACGGGTTTATCGAGTATTACCTGATCGCGGAGGGGCGCTGGAAGCTGCTCTACGGCTGGACGACCGCGCCGCTCTATCAGGGCGGGCCGCGCACGCACTTCCGGCTCTACGATCTGCGCAACGACCGGATCGAGCGCCGGAATCTGCTGCACGAGCAGTCGGAAAAGGCCCGTGAGCTGATCGGCGAGTTGCTGCGCTGGCACGCGCGCCAGCGGCTGTTCGACGCCGAGCGGCGAGGCCCGACGCAGATCGAGAGCAAGCACATGCGCGAGCTGATGCAGTTGGGCTACCTCGGTGGCGTTGATGACGAAGACGAACCCAACGAGGCCCAGCCGCCAGCAACTTCGCAGCCACTGCCTGCGCAATCGGCGCCCATCGAAACCACCCGCCCCGCTCGTCAACCCGACTGACCGCCGAGAGCGCAGGGTGGGCAGAAGCCCACCATGAATACTGAGGGACGAAGAGGCGCAGGGATTGGGCAGCAGGGATTGAGGGATCGAGTGGCGGCGGTTGCGGCCGGCGTGTCGTTGTTTTCCTCGCGGGGTGGGCGCCCTCGACTGCCCCTGGTCTTGCAGCCGGCGGGGGTCGACTCAGCGTCGGCGGGCCGCGGCCAGCAGTCCGCCGACGATCAGCAGGGCCACGGCGGCCGGCTCGGGCGTGATCTCGCCGGTGCCGCTGGGAGCCGGCGGGCCGTACTGCCGGCCCTGGGCCGCATAGGCCGCGAACCGGCCGACCAGCTCACGGGCCTGGAGGGCACTCTGGTCGCTGATGCCCGCGCCCGCGGTGTTGATGACCAGCTCGCT
>CAZRSM010000114.1:0-3339 GCA_964602755.1 uncultured Planctomycetales bacterium | reverse complement strand
GCGAGACCAACACGTTGCGCTCGGTCCAGCAACTGCTGGAATGGGACCAGGAGACGCACATGCCGCCGGCGGCGGTGGCCGATCGGGCGCGCCAGTCGGCCCTGCTGGCCGGCCTGGCCCACGATCGCCTCACGTCGGACGAGATGGCCCGCCTGCTCGAGCAGTTGCAGCCGTGCGAGCTGGACGACCCGCTGGCGGCCGCCAACGTGCGCGAGCTGCGCCGCGACCACGAACGGGCGATGAAGCTGCCGCGCGAGCTGGTCCAGGAGATCGCCAGCACTTCATCGCAAGCCAAGGCGGCCTGGGCCCGGGCGCGCAGCGAGAAGGACTTCGCCATCTTCGCCCCTCTGCTGGGCCGGATGTTCGAGCTCAAGCGCCAGGAAGCCGAGCACGTGGGTTACGACAGCGAGCCGTACGACGCACTGATGGACGAGTATGAGCCGGGCGCCCGGGCCGCCGACGTGCAGCGCGTCTTCGAGGGCGTCAAGCAGAAGCTGGTCCCGCTGGTGGCGCGCATCAAGGAGGCCCCCCGACGGCCGGACACGTCGATCCTCAGCCGCCCGTGCCCGCTGGATCGCCAGGAGCGCTTCAACCGCCAGGTGATCGCTGCGATGGGCTTCGACTTCGAGGCCGGCACGTTGTCGATCTCGCGGCATCCGTTCTGTTGCGGGATTACGCCGCGCGACGTGCGCATCACCACGCGCTACAGCGAGTGCTATCTGCCGATGTCGTTGTTCGGCACCATGCACGAAGCGGGCCACGCGCTCTACGAGCAGGGCCTGGATCCCGAGCGGGCCGGCACGCCGCTGGGCCAGGCGGTCTCGCTGGCGGTCCACGAGTCGCAGTCGCGGATGTGGGAGAACCAGGTCGGCCGCAGCCGGGCCTTCTGGGAACACTTCATGGCACCGCTGCGGGCCACGTTCCCGGCGCTGGCCGACGTGTCGCTGGACCAGTGGTACTTCGCGATCAACGCCGTCGAGCCGTCGCCGATTCGCGTGGAGGCCGACGAAGTCACCTACTGTCTGCACATCTTTCTGCGGTTCGATCTCGAACGACAGGTACTCGAACAGCGCATCGACGTGGCCGACATACCGCAGGCGTGGGACAACGGCATGCAGGAGCTGCTGGGCATCGCGCCGGCCGATGACGCCGAGGGCTGCTTGCAGGACATTCACTGGGCGCTGGGGATCCTGGGCTACTTTCCCACCTATGCGCTGGGCAACCTGTACGCGGCGCAGTTCTTCCAGGCCGCGCAGCGCGAGCTGGACGATCTTCAGCAACAAATCGCACGTGGCGAGCTGCGCCCGCTGCGCGAGTGGTTGCGCGAGCGCATTCACCGCCACGGACGGCGCTATCCGCCGCGCGAGCTGCTGGAGCGCGTCACCGGCGCACCACCGGCCCCCGACGCATACATCGCCTATCTGGAGCAGAAATACCTGCCCCTCTACGGCCTGGCGTAGCGTATGGCGGCATCGGCGCAAAGAAACGCGGCCTCGGGGGAGGGTGCCGAGGCCGCATTGCCACGTTTGTGGAAGCTGTGGAAGCTCCTTGATGGTATGTTGATCGGTCCGGCCGTGGTCGGCAATTAGGGAATCCCGGTATTTCGCGCTGCGCGAGCCGGCCTGTGCGGGTCGGCGGTCGCTCGCCGCCAGGCGGGCCGCCGTGCGCGTCGGCGGCCACGGGCGCGTAAAGAAACGCCCGGGGAGGAGCGTGGGAGCTAACCGCATCCGGGCGTTTTCGGAGGGGACTGTGATCTTCGACCAGAGCGGCCGATGCGCCTATTAGGGTTTTCCCTGGTTTCCCGTTGCCGAGCACGAGAAAACACCCGGCCGCCCGGCGACCTCCGACGTCGTGGTGTGGGAGAGGACGGACTGCTGCTCGCGGTCGTGCACTATGCGGTAGCCGGCACGGCGCAGCTTGTCGTAAACCTTTTTCCAGGCGAGCCTTGTAACCACAACCTGGGCTTCGAGGCGCTTGGAGAAGCCGAACCGCAGCTTTTCGCCGTCGCTGGCCTCGATTTCGACCACGTAACAGACGCGATCGGTCGGGGAGGTCTCCGGTGCAATCGCCACAGCCCTTGCTCCTGGTAGTCAGAACCCCTGCTTCACCATCTATATGCGACTTTTCGAGCGATTGTTAACACGGTTTTCGCCTGAAACCCGGAAACGCACCCGAAAAAGTCGAGCCGCCCTCGCGGCCTGCGAGCCGGCGCCCGCTTGTACGCAGGCGACCGGCGCGGAATAATGCCCCTGCCGTACTGGAAATGCAGCCGCCACTGTCCCGTGGCGCGACAAAGCTAACTTGCCGTTCGGCAACAAGTTGCGCACCTGGTCGGCGTGGCGGCCCAGAGTGCGAGACGACCTCGGCGGGCGATTCACCATATTCCAGCCACGCACCTCGCGCGCACGAACACCCCTCGGTGCGACGGCGGGGCAGAGGACGAAAAATGGCACGTGGCGAACAAATCCTGCGGCAGTGGAACCTGCTCAAGACCCTCCAGACCCGCGGGCCGGGGATGCCGTTGCGCCAGCTCGCAACCGATTTCGGCGTCAGCGAGCGCACCATCCAGCGTGACTTCGAGCTGCTCGAGGAGCTGGGCTTCCCGATCGAGTACGAGGAGGACGAATACGGCAAGCGCTACTGGCGGCTGCCGCACGATTTCTTCTCCACCGGGCCGCTGGTGCTGGGCCTGACCGAAGCCATCTCGCTGCACCTCGCGCAGCACTTTTTCGCCCCGCTGGCCGGCACTCACTTCGCCGACGGCCTGGCGAGCATTCTGGAGAAGATCCGGGCGCTGATACCCGAACAGGCGCTCGAATACTTCCGCGAGCTGGATCAGATCATCCACGTGCGAACCGGACCGCTGACCGACTACTCCGAGCGGGCCGCGACGGTGCGCGTGCTGGCCGATGCGGCCTACGAACAGCGTACCGTGCGGATCACCTATCACGCGGTCTGGCGCGGCGAGCAGTACACCACACTGCTGGACCCCTACGGGCTGGTATGCTTCGAGGGCGACCTGTTCGTGGTAGGGCACTCGCACCGCGCCGGCGCCTTGCGCATCTTCAAGCTGACGCGGGTCACCGCCGCCGAGGCGACGTCAGCGGCGTTCGAGCGTCCGGCGGACTTCGACCTGGAGGAGCATTTCCGCAGCAGCTTCGGCATCTGCCGCTCGACCGATACTCCGGTGGAGATCGTGGTGCGTTTTCGCGGGCCGGCAGCGGCACTGGTCGAGGAGCGCGTGTGGCACGAGAGCCAGCGCATCGAGTGGCTGCCGAGCGAAGACACCTTGTTCGAGGCCCCGACCGGGCAGTCGCAAGAGCTGCTGGCGCACTTCCG
>CAZRSM010000113.1:0-1985 GCA_964602755.1 uncultured Planctomycetales bacterium | reverse complement strand
AACGGATCCCGCATGTTCAGTCGCATACTGATTGCCAATCGCGGAGAGATCGCCCTGCGCATCATCCGCGCCTGCCGTGATATGGGCATCGACGCCATTGCGGTCTACAGCAAGGCCGACGAGGGCGCCGCCTATCTCGATCTGGCCAAGGACGCCATCTGCATCGGTGCCGCGCCGGCCGCCGGCTCGTACCTCAACCCGGCGGCGATTCTGGCGGCGGCCGAGGTGGCCGACGTGGAGGCCATCCACCCGGGCTACGGCTTTCTGGCCGAGAACCCCACCTTTGCCCAGATGTGCCGCGAGGCCAAGATCGAGTTCATCGGCCCCAGTTCGGAGGCCATGCAACTGCTGGGCAACAAGGTCGAGGCCCGCCGGCTGGCCCGCAAGGCCAAGGTACCGCTGGTGCCGGGCAGCAAGGCAGCCGTCGAGAGCGAAGAGGAGGCCATCAAGATAGCCGCCAAGATCGGCTATCCGGTGATGATCAAGGCCTCCGCCGGCGGTGGGGGGCGGGGTATCCGCGCCGTGCACAACGAGGCCGCCTTGCGGAGCAGCTTTCGCAATGCCCGCGCCGAGGCCGAGGCGGCCTTCAAGGACGGCACGCTGTATATCGAGAAGGTGGTCGAAAAGCCCCGGCACGTCGAGGTGCAGATCCTGGGCGATAAGCGCGGCAACATCATTCATCTGTGGGAGCGCGACTGCTCGCTGCAGCGCCGCAACCAGAAGCTGGTCGAGGAATCGCCCTCGCCGCACATCAGCAAACGCACGCGCATCAAGCTGTGCAACGCCGCCGTGCGGTTGGCCCGGGCGGCCGGGTATTATTCGGCCGGCACCTGCGAGTTTCTGGTCGACGAGCACGAGAACTTCTACTTCATGGAGATCAACGCCCGCATCCAGGTCGAGCATCCCGTGACCGAGCTGGTGACCGGCATCGACCTGGTGCAGTGGCAGATCCGCATCGCCGCCGGCGAGCGCCTGGCGCTCAAGCAGGACGCGATTCCGCAACACGGGCACGCCATCGAGTGCCGCATCAACGCCGAGGACCCGCTGCACGGCTTTCGGCCGTCGCCGGGGCGGATCGAGGAGTTCATCGCCCCCGGCGGGCCGGGCGTGCGGCTCGATACTCACGCCTACGCGGGCTACACCGTCAGCCCGCATTACGACTCGATGGTGGCCAAGCTGCTGGTGCACCGCCCCACGCGGATCGAGGCGATCAAGTCGATGTGCCGGGCGCTGGAGGAGTTCCGCATCAACCCCATCGCCACCACCATCCCGCTGCATCGCAAGATCATGGAGCACATCGATTTCGTAAACGGCAACGTCGACACCGGCTTCGTCGAACGGACCTTCGGCGGAGCATAATCAGCCCCGGCGGCCGGTGCAGCCGGCGGTCGCGGCCCGAATCAAACCTGCCAGGAGCGTCAGCCATGTTGGCCGTCGGAGATGTGCACGTCTTTGTTCATGATTTCGACAAGGCCCTGGAGTTCTGGGTGCAGGGCCTGGGCCTCGAGCTGGTCGAGAAAGAAACCACCGAGGCCACGCAGTTCGCCCTGCTCGAGTTCCCCGCCGGCGGGCCGGCCCTGCGGCTCTTCGGCGGCGCGCAGCCCTGGCAGCCCGACGAACGACCGCCGCTGGGCCTGAGACCGACCATCCGCTTCGACCTGATGACCGACGAGTTCGACGACGTGCTGGTAAAGGCTCTCGACCACGGCGGCCGGCAGGTCGAGGAGATCGAGACCTACAGCGGCTGTCGGGTGGTGACCATCTGCGATCCCGACGGCAACACGTTCGAGCTGGTCGAAGTGCCCGACCAGGACGAAGCCACCGAGCCGGAACACGAAGGCAGCTAGCCGCTACCGGTCCGCCTGCGAGCCGGTGCAGCAGGCGACAGTGCCACCGGACCCGACGCACAGCGCCGCGGGGCCGGCGCCTCACGCGCCGCGCGGCTCGTCGACGTCCCAGCCCTGCTGCTTTTCGTATTCCTGGAT
>CAZRSM010000112.1:0-2742 GCA_964602755.1 uncultured Planctomycetales bacterium | reverse complement strand
CCCATTGATACCCGTGGTGGGCGGTGCCCACCCTACGGAAGAGGGACGAAGGGACGCAGGGACGAAGGGACGCAGGGAGAGGGATTAAGGGAACGGGGATTGAGGGGTTGAAGGGTTGCATTCGGCTGGCGGCGCGGCTGTACACAGGCGGTTCGTGTTCGCAGGCTGTGACCCCCCTGTGGGCCCCCCTGGAAGGGGGGACGGTTGACTTGGCGCCCTTGGTGGTTTCTTGGCGCCCTTGGCGTTTCTTGGCGCCCTTGGCGTTTCTTGGCGCCCTTGGCGGTCCTTGGCGGTTTCTGGCGGACGTTGTCGTGCTGCAATCGCGGTGGGCGGTGGCCACCCCGCGTGGCGGGTGCCGTCCCCAAGCGCCGGCGGGGGCGTGCCGAGTGCGGTGTCGCCGTGTCTCGGCTCGCGGTCAGCATGACGCGAGATGCCCCCTTTCCCTGATGCACACCCCTTCGTGATCGTGGAAAAGGGGAGGGAGCCCGCGTGGCGGGTGGGGCAACGGGCGGGAGGGCGACCGCCACGCGGGTGGAGGAGCCGAGTCAAGCTTGTCCGGTCCGGCTCGCGGTCGGCGGTGAGCCCGGCGAGCCGGATAAGGGGGCCGCATCCGCCCGGCGTCTGGCGTGGTGGCCGAACCGGCAGGAGCTTGGCGCTGCCGTGGGGCGACGGCTGGGCGACAAGAATCGGCGGCGACCACGGGCTCCCCAGCTCGGGCGGATGCGGCCGGCGTACTGCCGGGCCGCGGCCGGCGGCGATAGTGATTCTAGAATAACTATACACTCGACATCTGCCGGCGTCAAGCCCATAATCGGTGATTCCTAGAAAATAACCAACATTCTTGAAAGGAGCCCCCATGGCCAAGCGCAAGCCCCAGATCAACTTCCAGGTCGATGAGAACCTCAAGGTGCTCTACGACGAGGCCAAGGCCTGCGGACACTGGGTCACGCGGCTGTGTGCCGCCGGCCTGTTGCTGCTGGTCGAGGACCCCGAGATCCGCGCCCGGGCGCTCAACCGTCTGCGCGAGTGGGAAGCCGAGTATGCCGACGCGAGCCCCGACGA
The DNA here is from genome assembly GCA_964602755.1 of uncultured Planctomycetales bacterium. Taxonomy (GTDB): domain Bacteria; phylum Planctomycetota; class Phycisphaerae; order UBA1845; family Fen-1342; genus JALSRY01. The sequence goes on along the minus strand of CAZRSM010000112.1, from coordinate 1,680 downwards.
GATCCGCGCTTTCGTCCAAGGCGCTCAAATCGCCTTGACACGTGCTGCTCGAGGTAGTCGGCCAAGGCCGACAGCTCGCGGCGGGAGAAAAGCGGCAAGACGAGATTGATCCGCTCGAGCGGTTCGGTGCCAGAAACGTCCTTGCGTTGCGAGAGTCGATAGCTGGTCATGATCATCCGTCTCCCTGACAGACCCGTTTCGAAGGTGCGGGTGCGGGCCTGTGTCGACTGGGCCGCCGGCTCGCCTTCCCTGGCGACCGATTCCCTGGCCTGCACGGTCGGCCTGACTCGCGGGTGGCATTCGCTTCAGCGAATCACAAGAAAGCGTAAGGCATTTGTTAGGCATTGTAAAGTGCGTTTTCCTGCCAATCGGTCAGCACGAAAACAGCCAACGCCCGCCAACCCTCCAGCAAAGCCCTCAAGTCACGCTTCCACGGCCCGGTAAGACCCGCCGACTTCGCTTCCCCGGCGGGACCGCCCCGCCGGCTGCCCGTCACATCGTCCGCTATCGAATGGGGCAAATACCTGAAACCAGGTATATCCCTGCGGGTGGCCGCCTGGGGGTAGCTGCCTGCAGGCCCCAAGGCGGACAGCGCGATCGACGATGAACATGCGCAGGCGAACTCCCGGCGGCGCATTCGATGCGGCCCCGGGGCCAGCCACCGCCGACAACACTTTCGGACCAGCCAGCCGGTAAGCCCGTGGGCGCAAAAAAGCGGGGCAGCGCGTGCCGCGGACGTCGCGGCGCTCGCGCTGTCCCGGCGAGCCGTGGTTGCCAAGTGTCGGTTCGCGGACGCGCCGCCCGGCGTGCCGCGGCGTTGCGGTCAGCGGTTGGCGGTCTGCGAAGCCAGCAGCTTCTCCACCTCGTCGAGCAGGCGCTCGAAGACCCGCATGGCGTCCTCGATCGGCTCGGGGCTGGTCATGTCGACGCGGGCCAGCTTGAGCAGGTCGATGGGGTACTTGCTGCTGCCGGCCTTGAGGAACGACAGGTACGCATCGACCGCACCCGGTTCGCCCTGGCCGATGCGCCGCACGATGTTGGCCGCGGCGCAGTAGCTGGTGGCGTACTTGTAGACGTAGAAGTTGTAGTAGAAGTGCGGGATGCGGATCCAGTAGTCGTTGACCAGCTCATCGTGGGTGTAGTCGGGGCCATAGTACTTCTTCATGATCTCGCCGTAGGTGGCCCCCAGCGTGTCCGGCGTGAGCGGCTCTCCGGCCTCGGCCATCTCGTGGATGCGCTGCTCGAACTCGCTGAACATGGTCTGCCTGAAGACCGTGCCGCGGAAGGTCTCCAGGAACTCGCTGAGCAGATAGAGCCGCGCCTTGGGGTCGTCGATGTGCGCCAGCACGTAGTCCTGCAGCAGCAGCTCGTTGGTGACCGAGGCCACCTCGGCACAGAAGATCGAGTAGTCGCCGTAGACGTAGGGCTGGTTGTGGCGGGTGAAGTACGAGTGCATCGAGTGCCCCATTTCGTGGGCCAGCGTCGAGACGTCCTCGTAGCCGCCGTGGAAGTTGAGCAGGATATACGGCTGGGTGAGGTAGCTGCCGCTGGAGTAGGCCCCGCTGCGCTTGTTGCGGGTGGGGTAGACGTCGATCCAGCGCGAGTCGATGCCCTGCTTCATGATCTCGAGATACTCGGGCCCCAGCGGCGCCAGCGCGGCTTCGACGGTCTGCACCGCCT
>CAZRSM010000111.1:0-2406 GCA_964602755.1 uncultured Planctomycetales bacterium | reverse complement strand
CGGATAGCGCCGATGGACGATCGAACGCGTGGCTTTATAATCTTCGAGAGCTGACCGGGGAAGTGTTCGTTCGGGCCGAACCGAGGGGCGCCTCGCACCGCCCCGCACCGCGAGAGGATCACGCAAATGGACGCCAGTGAGCGACCGGAGCTGCCCTTGTGGCGGCGTAATCCGGTCCTACGCACATTGTGCAGCATCTGGTTTGCAGCCGGCCTGATGTTCCTGATGCTGCTGTACGCTTCGATCGTCTCGGCGCTGCCGCAAGTGCGTGGGGCGATCGAAGTTACCGAAATGCAGGCCTTCGAGCACTGGCTCTTTGCGGGCCTGGTGTTGCTTTTTACCGCCGCGCTGGTGGCCGTGAGCCTGCTGCGCATCCGCTGGACGCTGGCCAACCTGGGCGTGCTTACCGTCCACGCCGGCATGTTCCTGCTGATCGTCGGGGCGTACTGGTACTTCGACGCCAAGATCGAAGGCGACGTGCTGCTGCAGAGCCCGCGCATCGAGCTGCGCGCCGCCGACGGCCGAACGCTCGGAAAGCCCATCTATCCCCAGAAGGGCGAGAAGATCACGCAGCATATGCCGGCCTTCGGCGGACGCGTCGAGGTCGAAGTGCTCGAGACCGCCGGGGGGCGCGAGGCACCGATCACCGGCGCCCGGGTGGCGGTGCGCACAGGTTCGGACGAGCAGCAGGTCGTCGACCTGCGCGTGCCCGACGCCACCAGCGCCACGGTGGGCCGCCTGCAGGTGGCGCTGGTCACCTTTCCGCCCGAGTCGCGCTTCTACGACCGCGAGGCCGCGGCGCTCTATTACCGTCGGCTGGGCGAAAAGGAGCTGCGCGAGGTGCCGATCGAGCACCTGCCGATCCACCGCGAGCGCTACCTCGACCGCGGCTATGTGCTGACCGACCGCGAGGGCCGTCCCGTGCCCAGCAAACGCACGCAGCCCGCGATCACGCTGGCCGGGCTGCGGATTCCCACCGGCTGGTTCGAGCCCTGGCGCATGCCGATCGCATTGGAGACCCCCGGTCTGCCGTTCGAGGTGGAGATCACCGGCTACGTGCCCTACATAGCCGGGATGCGCACCGCGGTGCGCGAAGGCGGTCCGCGCCTGCGGCCGGCCGTCGAGCTGAAGCTGTCGGCCGGCAGCGACAGGTTCAGTCGCTGGCTGCTGGCCGACAGTCCCAGCGACGCGCTGCTGAGCACGGTGGTGCCCATCGAGTTCAAATGGGTCAGCTCGACCGCGGAGCTCGAGAGCCTGCTGCGCCCGATGGCCGCGCCCCACGAGCTGACCATCGAGCTGCGCGACCCGCCGCTGCGCAAGACGGTGGCCATCGAGACCGGCGACGTGATCGAGCTGCCCGAGGTGTCGTACAAACTGACGATCAAGCAGTTGTCGCCTTCCTGGCCGCTGATGACGCCCGGCTTCGAGGGCGCCCGCACGCCGATGGCCTCGGTCGACGTGGTCACGGACGACAAGAGCTACAACCGCACCGTGCTGCAGCGTTTCCCCGAACTCTCGCAGGACATCGACGAGCAGGGCGTGCGCCACCGTGAAGGCCCCTACGACGACAACCTCAAGCTCTATTACCGCAGTGCCGATCCGGGCTGGGGCCTGCTGGTGGCCGGGCCGGACGTGCCGCTGACGCTGGCCCTGCTCGATCCCGACGGCACCGTGCGCCGCTATCCGCTGGAGGTCGGCCGCGCCCAGCCGGTCAGGCTGGCAGGCTTCGAGGTGAACTTCACCGTCGCCGCCCTGATCGAAAAGGCCAAGCTGCTGTCCGAGCCGGTGGTCGAGCCGGTCGAGATGCGCCGGCCGAACATCGGCGTGCGGCGCGTATCGGCCATCCGGCTGCACATGTACGACCCGCAGGGTACCTGGAACGAGGAGCGCTGGATGAGCTTCAGCGGCTATCCGCACGTCGACCAGCGCCCGCTGGTCGTCACCGGGCCGCAGGGCAACAAATGGGAGCTGATCTACTCACGCCGTTCACACGCCCTGGGCGCCGAGCTGCTGGCCGGGCGGCTGTCGGTCGAGTTCTTCCCCGGTCGACGGGCGGTCGAGTCGTGGCGCAGCGACTTCTTCGTGCGCGCCGGCGGCCGGTCGCCGGTGCCGGCGGCGGTCTATACCAATCACACGCACTACATCGGCCAGTGGGCCCTGTTCCAGAGCGGGGCCGCCCCCGACCACTGGAGCTACACCATCCTGGGAGTGGGCAATCGCCACGGCGTCTGGCCGATGACGCTGGGCTGCGAGCTGGTGACGCTGGGCTGTCTGTACGCCTTCTACGTCAAGCCGGTGATCAAGCGCCGCGACCAGCAGCTCCGCCGAGCGGCCCGGCTGGCCCGCGAGGGTGCCGGGCAGGTCGCCGGGCAGAGCAGTCCCCAACCCGATCTGGTGGAGGTGAGA
>CAZRSM010000110.1:0-4818 GCA_964602755.1 uncultured Planctomycetales bacterium | reverse complement strand
GGGAGTTGGTGGGGCAAGCCACGGTCCCCGACGGTCCCGACTCGCAGGCCGGTTACACGCTCGAGGCCAGCGAGCCGGTGATCGTCAACGACCTCGGCACCGAGCGGCGTTTCCATCCGCCGGAGCTGCTGCGCGAGCACGGGATCTCCAGCGGGATGAGCGTGGCGATCCCGGGGCCCGACCGGCCCTTCGGGGTGCTGGCGGTCCACGCCACCGAGCCGCGCGACTTCACGCAGGACGACAGCCACTTCCTGCTCTCGATCGCCAACGTGCTCGCCGAAGCGATCGCGCGCAAACACACCGAGAAGCAGTTGCTGCAGGCGCAGAAGATGGAATCGATCGGCCAGCTGGCGGCCGGTATCGCCCACGAAATCAACACGCCTACGCAGTACGTGGGCGACAATACGCGCTTCCTGCGCGAGAGTGTCGACGATCTGCTCAGGGCCCTGGACTACTGCATCAGGCTGGCTTCGCAACCGGCCCAGGAGGACCCCGAGCAACGGCGGCGCGAGATAGAGAAGGCCCTCGAGGAGCTGGACATCGAGTTCCTGCGCGAGGAGATTCCCAAGGCCATCGACCAGTCGCTGGAGGGGCTGCAGCGCGTCACGCAGATCGTGCGGGCCATGAAGGACTTCTCGCACCCCGGCGGCCCCGAAAAGCAGCCGGTCGATTTGAACAAGGCGATCCAGAGCACCATTACGGTGGCCCGCAACGAGTGGAAGTACGTGGCCGACGTGGTGACCGACTTCGACCCGGACCTGCCGGCGGTGCCCTGCGTGGTGGGCGATTTCAACCAGGTGATGCTCAATCTGCTGGTCAACGCCGCGCACGCGATCGCGGACGTGGTGGGTGACGGCAGCCAGGGCAAGGGTACGATCACGGTCAGCACGCGCCGCGACGGCGATTGGGTCGAGATCCGCGTCCAGGATACCGGTACCGGCATACCGGAACAGTATCGGGCGCGTATCTTCGATCATTTCTTCACCACGAAGGAAGTCGGCAAGGGCACCGGTCAGGGCCTTTCGCTGGCCTATCGCGTCATCACCGAGAACCACGGCGGCACGATCACTTTCGAGACCGAAACCGGACGTGGAACCACCTTCATCATCCGGCTGCCGATCACGGCCGCCACGGACGCCGACCATGAGCACGCCGACCCGACGGATACTGTTCGTTGACGACGAACCCAACGTGCTGGCGGGGCTGCGGCGCATGCTGCGTCCCATGCGCGGCGAATGGCAGATGACTTTCGCCGGTTCGGGGCGCGAGGCACTCGAAGTGCTGGCGCGCGAACCGCACGATGTGGTCGTGACCGACATGCGCATGCCGGGAATGGATGGGGCCGAGCTGCTTTCGGAGGTGCGGCGCCTGTACCCCGACATGGTGCGCATCGTCCTCACCGGTCACTGCGAGCGCAGCGCGGCGCTGCGGTCGGTGGAGACCGCGCACCAGCAGCTCTCCAAGCCCTGCGATCCCGACCAGTTGCGGGACGCCGTCCGGCGGGCCTGCGCGCTGCACGAGCTGCTGGCCGACGGCGGCCTGCGCAAGCTGGTGTCGCGCCTATCGACGTTGCCGAGCTTGCCGCAGGTTTACGTGGAAATCGTCGAGGCGCTCAAATCGCCCGACACTACGATCGAGCAGATCGGGGAGATCATCGCCCGCGACGTGGGCATGACCGCCAAGGTGCTGCAACTGGTCAACTCGGCCTTCTTCGGGCTGCGCCGACACGTGGCCGACCCCACCCGCGCGGTGAGCCTGCTGGGTATCGACACCATCAAGGCCCTGGTGCTCTCGCTGCACATCTTCAACCAGATCGACCAGGACTGCGTGGCGCGCTTTCGGCTGGATACGTTGTGGCACCACAGCGTGGCCACAGGGGCGTTGGCCAAGCGCCTGGCCACCTGGCTCGAAGCCGAGACCGAGCTGCGCGACCATGCTCTGCTGGCCGGGTTGCTGCACGACGCCGGCAAGCTGGTGCTCGCGGCGAACCTGGCCAGCGAATACCAGCGGGCCATCGAACTGGCCCGCAAGGACGGCGTGCCCATGTGGCAAGCCGAGCTGCGCGTGCTGAACGCATCGCACGCCGAGGTGGGAGCCTACCTGCTGGGATTGTGGGGACTGCCTGACGTGGTCGTCGAGGCGGTGGCGTTTCATCACCGCCCGGCCGAGTGCCTGGTGCCCGACCTGACGCCGCTGTTGTTGGTACACGTCGCCGACACCCTGATCGGCGAAACCAGCGTGGACGCAGGTCTGCCGCGGCCGACCATCGACGCCACGCTGCTGAACGACAGTGATCTGCCGGAGCATCTCGATACGTTCCGCCGACTGCGCGACGAAATTCTGGCGGCAGGAGCCAGCCAATGAACGAAAAGGTCCTGTGCGTCGACGACGAACCGAACGTGCTGCAGGCCCTGCGGCGCCAGCTTCGGCGGCACTTCCACCTCTATACCGCGGGCAGCGCCGCCGAGGCGATCGAGATGCTGATGGCCGAGGGGCCGTTCGCGGTGATCGTGTCCGACCTGACGATGCCGTCGATCGACGGAGTGGAGTTCCTGACGCGCGCACGCCATTACGCTCCGGACACGGTGCGCATTCTGCTCACCGGCAACGCGGCCCTCGACCGGGTCATCGACGCGATAAACGACGGCTACGTGTTCCGCTTTCTGACCAAGCCGTGCTCGACCGAGCAGCTCATCAAGGCGATCAACGCCGGAATCGAGCAATACCACTTGGTGACGGCCGAGCGCGAGCTGCTGGAGAAAACCCTGCGGGGCAGCGTCAAGGTACTCACCGAGGTGCTGGCGCTGGCCAACCCCACCGCCTTCGGCCATGCCGGCCAGGTGCGCCAGACGGTTCGCCGCCTGTGCAAACGCATGGACATCGAGAACACCTGGCAGTACGAGGTGGCGGCCATGCTGTCCCAACTGGGTTGCCTGACCGTGCCGCCCGACGTCCTGGCCAGGTACTACCGGGCCGAGCAACTGGAGCCGGACGAGCAGGAGGTGCTGGAAGCCCATCCGCAGGTCGGCCGCGACCTGATCGCCGCGATTCCGCGCCTCGAGGAGGTGGCCGAGATGGTGGCCTATCAGCAGAAGGGCTACGACGGCTCCGGGCCGCCGGAAGGGGACGTCAAAGGGGATCAGATCCCCCTGGGGGCTCGCATTCTGAAGGTGGCGATCGATCATCACCGCTACAAGGTCCGCGGCATGAGCGACGCGGAAATCGCCGCCGAGCTGCGGCTGCGCAGCTTTGAATACGATCCGCGGGTGCTGGCGGCGCTCGAAGAGCACGTGGGGCTGAAAGAGAAGTACGAGTTGCGCGAAGTGACGCTCAACGAACTGGCCCCGCCGATGGTGCTGGCCCAGGACGTCAAAACCAACGACGGGATGTTGCTGGTCAGTCGCGGTCAGGACGTCACCCCTTCGATGCGCCGCTGTCTGCGCAACTTCATCAGCCAGGGACGGCTGGAAGACCGCCTGCTGGTTTTCATCCGCGTAGTGGGCAAAGAGGATGACCAGCAGCGCCCGGCGGCTTCACCAGCGGCGCACCACACGCCGGCCGGCAGCGGATAGCGTCGACGCAGCCGCCAGGCCCGCGCGGCGCAGTTCCGTGTCGAACACCTGCTCGACAGCCGGCCTCAGGGGCGTAAGCTATTGTCTGCCCGCGTATCCTGAGAGCTTGCTGTGATGACGCGCGTCCTGCTGGCTGCGATGCTCGTTCTGGCGGTCAACGTCCACGACCTCCTGCTGCGCGCGTTCTATCCCGCCTTGCTGCTGTTGCTGGTGGCGGCCAGCCTGGGCGTGCCGCTGCCCGAAGACGTGCCGCTGATCGCCGCCGGCGTGATCCTCTACCACCACCCCGAGATGGCCACCTGGCCCGGCACGCTGTCGCTGGCGCTGCTGGGAATCATGTGCGGCGACGTGATTCTTTACGTGCTGGGCAGCCGCTGGGGGCCGGAGGTGCTCAGCCACCGCTACACGCGGCGGGTCATGTCGCCCAAGCGTTTCAGCAAGATGGTCGACCTGTTCGACCGCTACGGCATCTGGATGTGCTTTTTCGCGCGGTTCTTCATGGGTATCCGGGCCGCGATGTGCGTCACCGCCGGCGTGATGCGCTTCCCCTTCTGGCGGTTTCTGCTGGCCGATCTGGCTGGAGCGCTGATCAGCGTGCCGTTGTTCGTGTGGCTGGGCTACTGGTTCGCCAACATGATCCCGCGCCTGAAGGCCTACGTACACCTGGTGCAGCTCGGGATCCTGGTGATAGCCGTGATCGCGATCGGGGTGTTCGTGATCCGCTACCGCAAGACCAAGCCGCTGGCGCCCGAGGAGTTGCCGCTGCCCGAGTCGGTCCTGCGGGCCGCGGGTCGCAGGGCTCCGGTGGCTGAGTCGGCCTCGCCGCCTGCTGGGAAGGCGCCGCCGGCAGAACCCGCCAGCGACAAAACGGTCGATAAAGAAGAGCGTGCCCAGGCGATCCTGCAGGACGACCATGTCCTATAATGGCATGGGGCGGGCCAAGCCGCCGGCGAGAGTGGTGATGCGCTGGCCGCCGAGCGGCCCGCTCGCCCGGCGGCGGCAGGCTATTTATACCAGGGAGGTGTTTGGAAAGCCGGGCGGTTGCTCTAGAATAGAGACTGACTTCGCGGGCCGGGGGTTGAGATGGTCGGGGTCCGCGAGAAACGGAGTACGATGGGCCGCCGGATGACAGGTTGCCAACCGATGACGGGCCGTGGACCGCTGCCATCCGGAAGGGTGTCGGCGGGGGCGCGGCCGCCTGCCCAAGTGTGTCTACACTAGATCCCAAAGACACCTAAGCAGACTG
>CAZRSM010000109.1:0-16495 GCA_964602755.1 uncultured Planctomycetales bacterium | reverse complement strand
TGTACGATTCGGTGAGCTGGTCGAGGAACTCGTCCATCAGCAGCCGCTCGTTGAGTCGGGCCAGGCGCTGCTCGGCCACGTTGGGGGCCACGCCGTAGACGTCGCGGGCGAAGTCGATGAATTCGCGGCCGGTGAGTTTTTCGTACAGGAAGGGCTGGTCGGGCACGTAGGCGATGTGCTGCTTGGCCAGCCGGCCGTCGCGGGTCATGTCATGGCCGCAGACTTCGACGCTGCCGGCATCGGGCCGCAGCAGGCCGATGGTCATCTTGAGGGTGGTGGTCTTGCCGGCCCCGTTGGGCCCCAGAAAGGCGAACACCTCGCCGGCGCGCAGCGACAGGGACAGGTCCACCACGGCGCGCTTGCTGCCGTAGCTCTTGGACACCCCGCGCAGCACGACGGCACGGTCGGTGCCGCTGCCGTCGCGATCACAGGCTTGTTCCTCGGGCCCAATGTGCACTAGTCGGTTTCTCTTTTCTTGTCGGTCGGCGGCCGGTGGTGCCCGTAGGGCGCTTCGAGGGCGGCGGGGTTGAACAGGCCGCCGCTCATGAAATCGCGCGAGACGCGCTGGCGCAGCTCTTCGTCGTACTCCTCGGCCTCGACCATCACCTCGCCCAGCAACGGCAGGCGGATCGTCTGGCGCAGCACCTGCCCGTCCTCGGCCACCCAGGCCGCCAGGGCCGGCCCCTCGACCCGGAAAGCCTCGACGCGCCGCCCGCCGTGTTCGATGGTCTCCCGGGCGGTGACCCGCACCAGCATGTCGCGCGAGAGCATGCGGTCCCGGCCCAGGCCGGGCAGGATCCCCGTGAGGGGGTCGAGCAGCTCGATGCGCCAGCTCTGGCCGACCTCCAGGCCGGTCAGGCTGTCGAACGGCCGCAGGGCCTCGCCCAGCGAGGCCTTGCTGATGCCGGTCAGCACGAAGCTGCCGCGCTGGTCGCTGACCTGCCACTGGCAGGGGAAGTCGTCGGGCGGATAGAACTCGCCCTCCAGGCGGATCGGCACGCCCAGCCCCATCACCTGCACCAGCAGCCGATCCAGCCGCCGCTCGGGCAGCTTGAACTGCATCACCGTGTCGATCCGCAGCGAGGGCAGCGACAGGCCGGCGGGCAGATGCAGGGCCCCCAGCACGGTGCAGTTCTGGACGCTGAGCAGGTCGAGATCGCGCTTGGCGATGGTCCAGACGTAGCCCATCCGCTCCCCGCGCTGGTTGAAGATCCCCGCCTGGCTCTTGAGCGAATAGCCGTCGGGCAGTTGCATGACCTGGGGCGGAGGCGGCTCGCCGGCCAGCAGCCCGGGCAGGATGTCGCGCAAGAACAGCGCCGCGTTGACGGACGCCATGATGGCGAAGGTAGCGATGCCCAACCAGCGATTGATCATGGCGTCATACCAAATCGTCGCCCGGCGCGGGCGATTCGAGCAATTCTATGTAGTTGCGCAACAGCCGGTCAAACTTGCCGCCCACCGGCGGCTTGTGATAGGCTGCACGCGCGATGTGCGCTTTTCTGGCAACGGCTACCACGCTGACTGCCTCGCAGACCCAGCAGCAGCTCGAGCCGGCGACGGTCCGGCCCACGCCGGCCCCCTTGTGGAACGTCATTCTGCTGGACGACGATGATCATACATACGAATACGTCATCGAGATGCTCGGCAAGCTGTTCGGACACAGCCCCGAGGTGGCCTATCGCATGGCCTGCGAGGTGGACCGCACCGGACGGGTCGTGGTCGACACCACCACCAGCGAACGGGCCGAACTCAAGCGCGACCAGATCCACGCTTACGGACCCGACTGGCGCCTGCCGCGCAGCGCCGGCTCGATGTCGGCCGTCATCGAACCGGCCCGGTGACGCTCAGCGGCCGGTCGCGCGTCTGGCCGGCCAGCACAGCACCCGCAGATTCGGCACCGGCGTGCTGCTGGGCCTCTCGCTGGCGCTGACGGCGCTGGCCGCCGCGCAGCCGGCTCAGCCGGCCCGGCGTTCGCCCACCCTCGGACTGATGTACGCCGACCTGGCGCGCGACCTGGGGCTGCGCGCCGGCCGGCAGCTCACGCCGGCCGACGTGCTGGCGGTCCAGACGCTGCTCGAAGCCGCCGCCCGTCTCGACCCCGACAACCCCCGTCCGCTGGTCTGGCTCTACGACCTGGCCACGCGCCAGGGGCAGACGGGCCGCGCTGCCGAGCTGATCGAGCGTATCGTAACCCTGCGGCCCGACAGCACCGCAGCTTTGGCGCGCTGGCTGGAGGTCGGCCCGCCCGATCTCCAGACGGTCGAGCAGCAATGCGCCTGGCTCAACGGATTGCTCGAGCGCCAGCGACGCCCCGAATGCCAGGCCCTGATCCACACGCGCCTGGCCCAGCTCGAACTCGAACAGGCCGACCGCTCGGACGCCGAGCAGCATCTGAACCGCGCTGCGCAACTGTGGCCCGATTGTCCGTCGGCGGCGCTGCTGCGCATCGAGCTGCTCAGCGCCGGCGACCCGCCGGCCCGGCGGCTCGCGGTCCTGCTCGACGCGTTGCGGCTGCACCCGCTGGGTGCCGACCTGGCCTGGCAGGTGGGCCTGGTACTCGACGAGGTGGGTTTGCCGGGAGAGGCCCGCGAGTTCTACGACTATGCCTGGGCGGTCGAGAAAAAGATCACCGGCGGCCAGCAGCCCACCGCCGAGCGCATGCTGCAATACGCCCGCAACTGCCTGGCCTGCGGCGACGAGGAGCAGGCGCTCAACTACGCTCAGCGCGCCGCCTGGCTCGAGCGGCGCCAGCGCGGCACCTACGAGGCGGCCTTCTTCTGGTACTGGCTGGCCAGGCAGCGCAACGTGGAGGCCGAGGTACTCGACCAGATTCGCGCCCCGCTGGCGCGGCAGTTCGCGGCCATCAAGGAGCCGCAGCGCTGGCCGCTGGCGCTGGTGGCCCAGGCGGCCTGGTACTACTGTACCATCGACCAGCAGCCGCAGCGCGCCCTGGCCCTGGCGCGGGCGGCTGCTCAGCAGGCCCCTGACGATCCGTTCGTGCGTCGCGTGCTGGGCTGGGCGTCGTATATCAGCGGCCAGGTCGACGCCGCCCGCCAGACGCTGGCGCCGCTGGCCGCCGACGACCCCTGCGCCGCTGCCCTGCTGGCGACGATCCTTTCCGAGCAGGGCGACAGCGGGGCGGCGGGGCGGCTGTGGAGCCAGCTCAAGTGCGCCCCGCAGCCGGGGCTGGCCTGCGACCTGTTCGCCGAACTGGGTATCGACCTCACCTCGCAGCCGGCCACGCGCGGCGCCGCGGTGGCCGAGGTGCTGGCGGCCTTCGACCGCCGCGTGCTCGACTTCTACGAGCACCCCGAGAGCTACCTGGCGGCCTCGATCGCCTTCGAGCGGCCCAGCATGTCGACTGCCGACCGCTGGTGGCTGGTGATCACGCTGACCAACCGCGCACCGTTCGCGATCACGCTGGGTGCCGACCAGATGGTCAACCCGGTCCTGCTGCTGTCGTTCCAGCTCGAGGCCGAGGAGCACTATCGCTTCCCGAACCTGCTGCCGATCACGCTCGACCGCGAACTGCTCCTGGCCCCCGGCCAGACTCTCAAGCAGCGCGTCACCGTCGATATCGGGCCGCCGCGCAGCGTCGCCCGGCGAACGCCGCAACACCTGCTGAGCATCGCGGTCAGTGCGATTCTCGATCCGCGGCTCGACGGCCAGGGTCGCTGGAGTGCCGGGCCGTGCGGGCAGCTGGTGCGGCCGACGCTGGCGGCGCGGGTGCCGGCGGTGGTCGAACCGGCTTCGTGGGCCGCGCGGTTCGCGGCCCTGCGCGACGGCAAGCTGGCCCAGCGCTGCGCGGCGTTGAGCGAGCTGGGCCAGTTGCTGGGCGAATACCAGCGCGCCCGGCTCGGCAAGCTGACGTATCGCCCGGAACCGATTCCGGCCGCCGACGTGGTCAAGGCCCTGCGCCGGGCGCTGGAGGCCCGCGACTGGCGCACGCGGGTGGCGGCGCTGGAAGCGTGGCAACTGGCCGGCATCGACCGCACCACGCTGCGCGCCGTCGAGAAGTGTCTCGACGACCCGCACTGGGCCGTGCGGCTCTCGGCGGTGCGCCTCCTGGCGCGACAGGGCAAGACGTGGTCGGAGGTGGCGCAGCGCGTGGCCACCAGCGACGCCGACGAGCTGGTCAGGAACATGGCTCGCAGCTACCTGCTGCGCTGGCAGGGGGCCGCCGAGGACGCCAGCAGCCGATAATGGCCCGCTGCGCGGGGGTCGCAGGGCCGATGATGCCTGGGCGGGTTGACGTCCGCTTGCCGATAGGGTTAGAAGACATGCGGCCGGGCCGGGCGGCGCGGCACCGGCAGGGCCGCGAACCCAGGGCGCAGATCGGAACACCAGATATGAGCGAACGCCTGATCGCCACAATCGGAATGGGTCTGCTGCTGTTGGGCGGCTGCATGGTGCCGCAGCGCGAGGCGGCCCGGGTGCGGCTGGCGGCGGCCGAGGAGGCCTTGGCGGCAAACGACCTGGGCGTTGCGCTGCGCGAGCTTCAGCAGGCCGTCAAACTCGATCCGCAACTGGCCGAGGGACACAAGAAGCTCGGCCAGGTCTACGCCAGGACGGGCAAGCTGGAACAGGCCGCCGAGCAACTGGAAACAGCCGTCTCGCTCGACCCGCGCGACGCGGAGGCCTTTTTCGATCTGGGCGAGGTCTATCGGCTGCTGGATCGGCTGGCCCAGGCCATCCGGGCCTATGCCGCGGCGTGCGATCTCGATCCCAGGAACTTCGACGCCCGCTTCCGACTGGCGGCGGCCTATCACCAGGGCGGCTCGCTGCAGGATGCCATCGAGCAGTACCGCGCCGCGCTCGAGCTCGAGCCGCGCAACGCGCGGGCCTGGAGCAACCTCGGGGCGGCCTACGACGCGCTGGGCAAACAGTACCAGGCCATCCACGCCTACAAGCAGTCGCTCGAATGCGACACGAACCAGCCCATCGTGCTGGTCAACCTGGCCACCGTGTATCTCAACCAGGAGCGTTTCGAGACCGCCCGGCGGACACTGCTGGCCGCGGTGCGCATGGCCCCCAACCTCTCGGTGGCCCACGAGCGGCTGGGCTACTGCTACTGGCGCGAGCGGCGCTATCCCGAGGCCCTGCAGAGCTATCGCACGGCCATCGCCATAAACGACGAGAACGCCCGGGCACACGCCGGCCTGGGCGTGGTGCTGATGACGCAGTACCTGATGAATCCGGCGGACATCGCCTCGCGTGACCAGGCCATCGAAGCCTGGCACCGCAGTCTCGAGATCGACCCCGATCAGCCCAAGCTGCTGGCCCTGCTGGAAAAGTACCGCCCGCGCAGCGAGCCGCCGGTGTTGTCCTACGACTGAGCGGCCCGCTGGCGCCGGCTGCGCAGCGAGGTGTAGACCATCCGCCCGGCCAGCAGAATCACAATCGCCACCTGTATCGCGATGATCTGCCCCGTGGTCAGATCGAGCACCACTGCCACGCCGGCCATCAGCAGATAGCGCGGCAAGCGTCCCAGCCAATAGGCGGCGGCGTAGCGCGGCCGCGAATAACGGCGCAGAATCGCCAGCCAGCGGACGAAATCCACCGGAATCGGCACAAAAGCCACCAGCATCAGCGTCTGGAACGGCGCCCGGTCGAACCAGCGCAAGGCCCAGCGATAAGCCTGCGAGCGGCGCAGCCGGTCGCCCAGCCGGGCGCGGAACATGTACCCCAGCAGGTGATACTCGTTGAGGTTGGCCATGACGGTGGCGGTCGTGGCCAGCACAGCCACCACCCCGGTGCGGCCCCACGGTCCCAGCGGCAGGCCGCCGGCGTCGCTGGCCAGCAGCAGCACGATCCAGGCCGTCGGCAGCGGCACCAGCGAGTTGCACAGCGACAGGTAGAACGTGCCCAGCGCCAGCAGCCACCAGCCCTGATAAGCCGCCTGCCCCGCGTCGTAGCGCCCGAAGGCCAGCAGCGCCAGCGCGAACAGGACGCCCAGCCACAGCAGGTAGGTTGCGAACCACAGCCGCAGCCGGCCCAGGGCCGGCACGACGGGCGCCGCGCTGGCGGCGGGGTCAGAGCTGATCGCAGAATCGGCCATCGCGCATGTAGACCACCCGGTCGGCCGCGGCCGCCAGGTTGGGGTTGTGGGTGATCATCAGGATGGTCTGGCCCCAGGTGCGGTGGAAATCGGCCAGCAGCTCGAGCACCGCGTCGGTGTTGTGCGAGTCGAGGTTGCCGGTCGGCTCGTCGGCCAGCAGCAGCGCCGGCCGGGTCACCAGCGCCCGGGCGATGGCGATGCGCTGCTGCTGCCCGACCGAGAGCTGGCCGGGCTTCCTGCGGGCGTGAGCGCGCATGCCGACGCGGGCCAGCACTTCGTCGACCTGTCCGTCCAGCGTCGCCCCGCGCAGCCGCAGCGGCAACGCCACGTTCTCCCAGGCGCTGATGGTCGGCAACAGGTTGAACCGCTGGAAGACGAAGCCGACCGTCTCGCGGCGCAGGCGCGTGCGGGCGGCATCGTCGAGGCCCAGCACGTCGCGGCCGGCGATCCGCAGGCACTCGGCCTCGCTGGGCGGCATCATCAGGCCCAGGATGTTCAGCAGGGTGGTCTTGCCGCAGCCTGACGGTCCCATGATGACCACGAACTCGCCGCGGGCCAGCTCGAAATCGAGCCGGTGCAGGACCGGCTCGGCCACGCCGTCGTGAGCGTAGGTGTGCGAGATTCCGCGAGCCTCGATCATTGCCTGCCTACTCGCTGGCCAGGGCGGCGGCCGGGTCGAGCCGGGCCGCCCGGTATCCCGGATAGAGCGCGCTGAGCACCCCGCCGACCACGCCTGTCACCACCGCCAGCCCGATCAGCCGGTAGTCGACCGCCACGGTCAGTAGCGGCCGGGCCGTCTCGATGCCGTACTTGGCCACGGCCGCCAGGGCCACCCCCACCAGCACGCCGGCGCTCGAGATCAGCAGGGCCTGGATCACCGCCAGGCGGACCAGGTCGCCGCGCGTGGCGCCCAGCGACTTGAGGATGCCGATTTCGCGCGTGCGTTCGACCACCATGATGTACATCGTCAGCAGAATGAACAGAAAACACACCACCAGCGCCAGGCCGCTGGAAGCGTTCATGTAGGTGTTGATCTGGGCGAAGCTCTCGCGCAGCAGCTTGCCGTAGGCACTCTTCAGCTCGACCCGGGCGGCGTTGCCCAGCACGCCGGCGAAGCGGTCGGCCGCCGCCACCGGATCCACGTCGGGCCTGAGCCTGATGAAGTACATGCTGGACTTGTGCTGGCCCGCCACGGCGATCTCGCGCAGCGTCTGCAGCGGCGCGAAGACCCGTCCGGCCACGCCGGTCTCGACCACGCCCACGATGCGGAAGTCGTAGCCCATCAGCCGGATGGAATCGCCCAGCTCGTACGGCACCGGCCGGCCGGACTGCGGGTCGATCCGCCCCACGCGCCGCAGACGGTCGTCGATCACCAGCTCCAGCCCGTCGCCCAGGAAAGCCTGCCAGGCGGCCGGATCGGCGTCGTCGGCCGGGTAGGTGAACTGGCCGGCCTCGATGCGCTCGGCGAACGCCCGCGCCTTGTCGAACGGCTTGCCGGCCAGCACCTTGCGATTTCCCAGAAACAGGTCCATCTGCTGCGGGTCGACCCCGAAGAGCCGCTGCTGCTGGCCGCCCATGCGCACCTGGCCGAAGAAGACCGGGATCACGGCGCTGGCCAGCGGGCCGTGCTCGTCGCTCTGGCGTTCGATCAACCGCCGCACCACGCGCGGAAACGGCGCGCCGTTGGTGAAGATGATGTTGTCCTGGGCCGGCAGGACGACCAGCTCGGCGTCCACGCTCTGCATGCGCTGGGCCACCTCGGCGATCGAGCCGTCGGCCAGGCCCCTGGAGATCAGCATGAGCGCGATGCCCAGCCCCACCGCCAGCACGCTCAGGGCGCTGCGCAATTTGCCGTGGATCAGGTTGGCCCAGGCCAGTCGGAACATCGCGGAGGCTCCTCGCGACCGCTCCCGCCGTTCCGGGCGGGTGGCGGCGTTGACAGAATCGGCAAGCTAGGCAGGGCGGGCTTGAGCGTCAACCGGCCGCGGGGGGTCAGTTGCGACTCAGGCGCTGGCGGATCATGGCGGCCCGGGCGACGCTGCGCTGCTCGCCGGTCAGCCGCTCGCCGTGCAGCAGTTGCAGGTGGGCCGGCTGGGTCTGGAGGAACAGCTCGTTGAGCGTGCGCAGGTCGACGTCGGTGATGCGGCCCACGTGCAGCCCGAGGCGCACGCAGGAGAGGTTCTGGAGGGCTTCGTTGGAACTCATCAGCCGGGCGCTCTGCAGGATGCCCATGGCCCGGAAGAGCTTGTCGTCCAGCGCGTGGCGGCGTTTGGCCAGCAGGGTCTCGCGGGCGGCCTGCTCGTACTCGACGATGCGCGGGATGACCACGTAGTGGAAATCGTGAATAATCTCCAGCTCGTCGCGGCCCAGGGTGATCTGGTTGGAGATCTGGAAAAAGTCGCCCAAAGCCTCGGTGCCTTCGCCGAACAGCCCGCGGACCGCCAGCTTCATGTCGCGGGCCGCCTGGCCGACGCGCTCCAGCTCGTTGGTCATCCGCAAGGCCGGCAGGTGCAGCATCACCGACACGCGGATGCCGGTGCCCACGTTGGTCGGGCAGGCCGTCAGGTAGCCGTAGCGCGGATGGAAGGCGTATTCGACGTGCTCCTCGATGGCATCGTCGATGGCGTCGATCTGCTTCCAGACCTCTTCGAGCTGCAGGCCGCTGCGCATCACCTGGATGCGCAGGTGGTCCTCCTCGTTGACCATCAGCGAGCAGGCCTCGGAAGGGTGGAAGATCACCTTGCGGGCCCCCGTGCCCTCGGCGTGCTGCCGGCTGATCAGTTGCCGCTCGACCAGGAACCGCCGCTCCAGCTCGTCCAGCTGGTCGACGTCGACGTGCACGTAGTCCTTGAACAGCTCCGACTTGCTCACCGCCCGGTCGATCGTCTCGGCGATGTCGCGCCGCATGGCCTCGTCGGCCTGGGAGAGAAAGTTGAAGCCGAGCAGGTTGCGGGCCAACCGGATGCGCGTGGAAATGACGATGTCGTGCTGCGGGCCCTCGCCCCGCAGCCACTCCCCGGCATGACGCACAAGCTCGTCGATCGGCGGCGTCATGACTGCTCCAGCTTCCTTATCCGGTCGCGCAGCTCGGCGGCCCGCTCGTAGTCCTCACCGGCCACCGCCTCTTCGAGCAGGCGCTTCAGGTGACGCAGCTCGCGGATGTGGCTGGGCTTGAAGCCCAGGCTCTTGGGGACCTTGCCCACGTGCTGGTAGGCCCCCTCGTGGGCGCGCTCCAGCAGCGGCATCATCCACTCTTCGAAGACATCGTAGTCACGCGGGCAGCCCAGCACGCCGCGGTTGCGAAACTCGACGTAGCTGGTGCCGCACTTGGGACACACGACGTCCAGGTCTGGCCCGGCCACCTTGGCCGCCGAGATGAAGTTCTCGATGAACTCGGCGCTGATGTTGGGTTTCTGGACCTGGATCAGCCCCTCCTCGACCGCGCAACGCTCGCACAGATGGCGCTCGGTCTTCTCGCCCTCGGGCGAGATGTTGGTCAGGTGGAATGTCGCTTGCGTTTTCTTGCAACGCTCGCACAGGCCCATCGGGAAAGCTCCTGCCGATCCGCCCGCGGCCGTTCGTCGCCGGGGGCAGGCGGCTCTCGTTCGATGCTAGGTTGGCCCACCGGCCCCGTCAAGCTGCACCGTCCGGCCGCGGCCGGCGGGGTCTTCACGCCGCCGGTCAATCTGCTACCATTATTCACCGACGAGACCGCCGCCCGCGCGGCGCCGCCCGATGCCGCGGCGCGTCGCCGCTGGCCGTGCTCGGAGAGGTGTCCGAGTGGCCTAAGGAGCACGCTTGGAAAGCGTGTGTACGCAATTGCGCGTACCGCGGGTTCGAATCCCGCCCTCTCCGTTCGCCTTGTTTGCCTCAGGGGGTGTGCCGCCCTAGCCGGTCGGCGACCGGTACAGCGCCACGAACAGCGGGCAGCGCTCCAGCAGCTCGTCCCGCGTGCCCACGTCGACGATCCGACCCGCATCCATCACCACGACCAGGTCGGCCATCTCCATGACGGTATGCCGGTGGGCCACCAGGAAGGTCGTCTTGCCCCGCCGCAGCTCGGCCAAAGCGGCGTGGATCTTGCGCTCCGAGTCGGCGTCGATCTCGCTGGTGGCCTCGTCGAAGACCAGGATCGAGGCCTGCTTGAGGAACGCCCGTGCGATCGCGATCCGCTGCCGCTGGCCGCCCGAGACGCTCGTGCCGAACTGGCCCAGCACGGTGTCGTACTTGTCGGGCCACTGCTCGATGAACTCGTCGGCGAAAGCCTTGCGGGCCGCCTCGCGCACCTGCTCCAGAGTGGCCTCTTCGCATCCGTACGCGATGTTGTCGCGCACGCTGCGTGCGAAAACCACCGGCCGCTGCGAGACGATCGAAATCTCCTTGCGCAACGCCCGCAGACTCAGCTCACGCACGTCGACGCCGTCGATCAGCACCCGCCCGGCCTGCGGATCGATCAGCCGGGGAAGGAGCTTGACCAGCGTCGACTTGCCGCTGCCGTTGGGTCCCACCAGCGCGATGCACTGGCCCGGCTCGACCTCCAGGCTCACGCCGTCGAGCGCCGGCGGCTGCTGCTGGGGCGTGTAGCGGAACGTCACCCGCTCGATGCGCACCGCCCGCGCGCCGCCCGGCGGCAAGGCCCGCGGCCCGGCCGGGGAGCGCTCCTCCGGCTGGTCGAGAAAGGCGAAGATGCGGGTGGCCGCCGCCCCGCTGCGCTGGATCATGTTGTAAACGTTGGCGATCTTGCGCACCGGGTCGAGCATGGCCGCCAACAGAACCACCATGGTCATGAAATGCGCCGGCGTCATGTGCCCGGCGAATGTCTGGCTGGCCAGCCAGACGATCGCCGCCGACGCCGCCACCACGCCAACGACCTCCATCAGCGGCGAACTGAGGGCCTCGATCCAGATCAGGCGCAACTGGTGCTTCATCATGCGGCGTTCGAGCCGCCACATGCGGGTGCGCTCATGACCTTCGCGGGCATAGGTCTTTACGACATCGAGCCCCTGCAGGGTCTCCTCCAGCGCGCCGAGCATCAGTCCGTAGCCTTGCAGCAGCTTGGTGGTGGCCTTGCGGATCTTGCGACCGAAGTACCACAGCGCCCCCACCGCTATCGGCGCGATCGCCAGCACGACGAGTGTCAGCCGGGCATCGAGCCACAGGGCCACCATCAGCACGCAGACAGCCTTGAACGGCTCGCGGGCGAATTTGCCGAACAGCGTGCCGATGCCGAGGAAGACCTCGCGCACGTCCGATAAGAACTGTGAAATACGGTTCGAGACGTCGCCGGCGATCGAATTGAGCGGCACATGCAGCGCCTTGCGATACATCTTGCGGCGCAGATCCATCACCACGCGGTGCGAGACGTACAGCACGCAGTATTGCGAGAATACGCGACACAGGTTGCCGGCCATGTTCACGCTGATCAGCACCGCCAGCAGGATCAGCAGCGATTGCATCCGGGCGGCTGCGGTGTTCTCCGCCGGGAAGACGTCGGCGGCGCGTTCGAGCAGCGGGGCGTACCACGCCGGCGCGTCGGCGGCCCGGCCGACCAGCCAGTCGTGCACGTTGTCCTTCTCGACCACCACCTTCAGGACCGGCAGCATGCCGCCCAGGCTGGCCGCGTAGGTCATCGCCACGCCAAGCCCCAGCACGATGCCCAAGGCCATGCGCCGTCGGTGTGGGCGCACGAGTCGCAGCATGCGCCAGAAGGCCTCGCGGGCCTGCTGCCTGGAGACGGCCCGGTCGAGCTTCTTCTGGGCCGCGCTACGCCGACCGGCGACCGCGTTGACGAGGGGGCTTTCGCTCATGGGCTGGCAAACAGGGTAACACGTCGGTGCGGGCCCATCGGCACGTTTGCCGACCGGCGCGCCGGACGGAAGCCGATGCCGCAGTCGGCGCACCTTATCGGGGCCAGCGCAGCGCTGCAAGCAGACCGGCCGGCGGCGGATCAGTCGGGAGTGGGGGAGCCGAGCCGCGCGGCCGGCTCCTCGGCTTCGGCATGAACGTGGTTCAATGCTTCCAGCAGCAGGCGGGCACGGTCGAGGCGGATCACTTTGCGGCAGTAGACCGCCTGGTGCGGGCAGGTCACGTCGAGGTTGGTCAACATGTTGAGGATCTCCCCGACGATCGACAGCAAGGCGATGCGCGCTTCGGGCGGGAGACTGCGGGCGATCAGTTCGGCTTCGCGGCGATGCTGATCTGTCACGGAAAACATGGCCAGACCCCACTCTAGAGTGCGCTACCAAATGCCTACGCCGTAGTACATCGTTAATCGCGGCGTGGTTCTCTACTGGGGTATTCAGGTATTACGCGGCCGAATCCGGTTCACCGCACCGCCTCCGCCGTCGCCGGGCTGGGGATTTCCCTCAGGCCGATAAGCCACGCAGCCTGCCGTGGACCGGCTGCCGGCGCGGCCCGGCGCAGCACCTCGCGAGACGCCGGCGCCGCGCGACCGGGCCGTCCCGTGAAGCCGATTCAGAAGGCCACCTGCAGTTGCATGCGCGCCAGGATCGCCTGGTCGTTGACGTTGGCAATGCCATAGACGCTGCTGCTGATGGGGGCTTCTTCGATCCTGGAGATGTCGAACTGGAGCTTGACGTTGCGGCCGTGGAAGAAGTAGTTGACGCCGGCGGTGTACATCCAGCAGCCTTCGTTGCCGGGATCGATTCCGCCCACGCCCTCGACGCGCGCCGCCAGCTCGAGCCGCCGCTCGAGACCCGGAATCGGCAGGAAGTAGCCCACCTGCAGGTAGCCGCCGTAGAAGCTGGTGGTGTCACCCTCGCGGGTCAGCAACCAGTAGGGCGTGAACGGTCGGCGTCCAGCCCGGCGCGGGTCGAGGAAGCGCACGTGGAACTCGGAGACCGCCGCAAAACCGCGGTATTGGAAGGCCGCTTCGTAGCCCAGCGTGTGCACCTGCATCCCCTCGCTGGTGGTCAGGCCGAAGGCCCCCTGGCCGCTGAGCCGGTGGGGGATGGTGAAGGGCACGCGCGTGGTGGCGGCGTTGCCCTCGTCGGCGTCGAACCAGTAGTGCAGCCCCAGGTCGAGCGCCGGCGTCTCGTGAAACACCGTGTCGGACTGGTCGGGGAAGTTGTTGCCCGGCTTGTCGCCCAGCGCGTGCCAGACCACGCGCAGCAGGATGGCCGGACTGTTGTCCAGCTCGGCCGGGTCGTTGGTGATGGTGCGCAGGTAAGTACCGTTGAGGGCGTTGACCACGTCGAGGTACCAGGTTACGCGCTTGTCGAACAGCTTGCCCCAGAAGCGCACGCCCACGCCGACCCCGGCACCGAAGACCGCGTCGCTGAACGGCAGATCGACGAGCTGATAGCGGGTGATCGGCGAGACCTGGGCCCGCGTGCCGGCCAGGCGGATCATGCCGAAGGTGGTCTGGAAGGCGTCGCACCAGCGGTAGTTGAGCCAGGCATAGATCGCGCGGAAATCGTACCGCGTGTTGGCCGCGTGCGAGAGCGAGAAGAAGTAGGTCAGGTCCTCATCGAACGTGTGACCGTAGAACCGCAGCCGCAGACGGGCGAAGTCGAAACCGCTGCGGTCGTCGCGCGACAGACGCGGCACGAGGTAACGGTTGCGCTTGCCGACGTTGTAGTACGTCCAGCGGAACTGGGCGATCCAGGAGACGTGCAGCGAGAAGCGGTCGTCGCTGGTCTTGATGTAGAAACCCTTGTCGTAGCCGGTCTGGACGGTGGTCGGCATCAGCGACTCGCGGAACTCGGACTCCGAAAGGATCTCGCGTATCTGCTGTTTCATGGCGGCGACGCGCGCCGCTTCGGGATCCTGCCCCAGGCCGGCCACCTGCTGCTGCAGGCGCGCCAGACGCTGCTGCTGGGCGGCATAGATGGCTTCCAGCGCCGCCAGCTCGTTCGATCGGTCGTCAGTTCCCGCCCCGGCGGCGGCGCTCAACAGCAGCGCAACGCTCGCCCCGACAGCAATTCGCACTAGTCCTCGCATCGTATTCGTCCCCGTTCTTCCAGGAGTGACGTTGCCGGCACCGAACCGCGCCGCCCGGTGCCCAGCCGGCGCCGATGATAGCGAGCCGCCCGCGAAGGGCAACAGGGACGGGGCTGATCAGCGGTCTACCTCGCCCATGACGATGTCGATGCTGCCGATGACGGCCGGCATGTCGGCCACCAGCAGGTTGCGGCAGACCTCGGACAGGATCGAGAGGTTGCAGAAGCTCGGGCCGCGGGCCTTGACGCGGTAGGGGATCTTCGAACCGTCGCCCTCGATGTAGAAGCCGAGCTGGCCGCGGGGGTTCTCGGCCTCGAAATACACGCTGGCCTCGGGCAGCTTGACGTTCTTGGCGTTCCTGGCGGCGATGGGGCCGTCGGTGGGCATCTGGTCGAGCGCCTGGCGGATGATCCGCACCGACTGCTTCATCTCCAGCATGCGCACGAAGTAGCGGTTCCACGAGTCGCCGGGCACGATCCCGGCCGGGATGCCGTCGTGCCCTCCCTCCAGGCCGACCGGTATCTCGAAATCGAAACGGTCGTAGATGTCGTACGGCCGGCTGCGCCGCAGGTCCCACTTGACGCCGCAAGCCCGCAGCACCGGGCCGCTCAGTCCATAGGCGATGGCCCGTTCGGCCGGGATCACGCCCACGCCGGCGGTGCGCTTGACGAAAATGTGGTTGAAGCTCAGCAGATTGTTGTATTCGTCGATCTTGGGCTCGAAGTAGTCCAGAAACTCGCGGCACTTCTCGGCGAAGCCCTCGGGCAGGTCGTGGCTGGGGCCGCCGGGGTAGATGTAGGAACAGGTCAGCCGGGCGCCGCACATGGCCTCGAAAAGGTCGAGGATGTATTCCCGCTCGCGGAAGGCGTACAGGAACGGCGTAAAGGCGCCCATGTCCAGCCCATACGTGCCGAAACTGACCAGGTGCGAGGCGATGCGGTTCAGCTCGGCGGCGATGATGCGGATGTACTTGCCGCGCTCGGGGGTCTCCAGGCCGCTGAGCAGCTCGACCGCGATGGCAAAGGCGTGGTTGTTGTTCATGGCCGCCAGGTAGTCCATGCGGTCGGTCTTGGGGATGAACTGAAACGGCTGGAGGTTCTCGCCGATCTTCTCGGCGCAGCGGTGCAGGTAGCCGATGTAGGGAATGGCCTCCATGACCATTTCGCCGTCGGTGCGGATGACCACGCGCAGCACGCCGTGGGTGGCCGGGTGCTGCGGGCCCATGTTGATCAGCATTTCTTCGGTGGGCAGATCGGCCAGGTCGTCGCGCTTGACGTCCAGGTCGATGTCGGGCTGGAAGCTGATGGTCTGCTCGGTCATGGCTGTCGCTCGTTGACTGTTCGCAGCGTCTCGCCGGGGGTCGGCCGGCGGTCGGGCTGCTCGAAGTTGTACGTACTCACCGCCACCACGTCCTGGCTGGTCTCCAGCGGGCCGCCGGCGGCCGTAGCGTCGCGCCGCACGATCCGCTTGAATGTCGCCCGCTGCTCGCTGGCCAGCAGCAACTGGTAGACCACCGGCTCGTGGCCGGCCAGCAGCAGCGTGAAACGCTCGCCGGGGCGCAGGTCGGCCTGCGCGGCCGGCTGGCCGGCGACCAGCAGCGTGGCCCGCCGGGTGTCGGCCCGCACGTGCAGCAGCAGGCCGTCGTATTCGACCACCGTCAGGCCCTCGACGGCGTCCAGCTCGAGCGCCGGCCTGGCCCGCGGGGCGCAGCCGGCGGTCGCCAGCGCCCCCGCAGCGGTCAGCAGCAGTGCCAACGACGTTCGGCCGGCGGTGCGCACCTGAGCCCCCTTTCGCCTGCTAGTGCTGCGGCCGCGACTGGGCGAACTCGGTCACGGCGGGGATGCCGTGGAACTCGAGCGGGTACTCGTAGTCCTTGCGCAGCGGATGGCCGACCCAGTCGTCGCAGCACAGGATGCGGCGCAGGTCGGGATGGTTGTCGAAAACGATGCCCAGCAGGTCGTAGGCCTCGCGTTCATGCCACTCGGCGGCCGGCCAGACGTCGGCCACCGAGGGGATGTGGGGCCGGTCGCGGTCGACGCGCACCTTGATGGCGATTTCGTTACGCACCGTCCACAGGCCGCCGGGCTGCTCCGGCGGCAGGGTGGCGTGCAGGTCGTAGACGCAGGTCAGCAGGTTGTCCTCGATGTGATCGACGCCGGTGATGCAGCGCAGCCAGTCGAAACGCAGGCGCTCGTCGTCGCGCAGGAACAGCGCAATCTCGTGCCAGCGCTCGGGCTTGATGACGGCGTGGGGGTGCACCACGTCGGCGGCCACGTCGAGCACGTCGTGCGGAAACTGCCTGGCCAGGATTTCGAGGATTGCTTCAGGAACCATTTTCTTTACTCGCCCCGTTTACCGGCGACGCCGGCGGGCACTTACGCCGTGGCCGTCTGCGGCTGACGGGCCAGCGTCTGGTGCGCGATCATGTCCTGCAAACGCATCAGGCCTTCGAGCAGCGACTCGGGCCGCGGCGGA